>JALWKG010000391.1 GCA_027081565.1 Helicobacteraceae bacterium | reverse complement strand
AAGGCAACAGACCTTGGTGTAGAGTACACTGAGAACTTCGAAGATATCTTGGCGTGTGACATCATCACGATTCATACACCTAAAAACCAAGAGACGTTGAACATCATCGACAAAGAAGAGATCGCCAAGATGAAAGACGGTGTGGTTCTTGTGAACTGTGCACGTGGTGGTCTTTACAATGAAGACGCACTTTATGATGGTCTTAAGTCTGGAAAAGTACGTTTTGCCGGTATTGATGTTTTTATCAAAGAGCCTGCGATTAACCACCCGTTATTAGAGCTTGACAACATCGTGGTTTCTCCACACTTGGGTGCTAACACTTTTGAGTCTCAGTACAACATCGGTACACAGGCAGCACAACAAGCGGCAGAAGCAGCGAAGGGCATCGCCTTCCCTAACGCATTTAACTTGCCTATAGACGAGTCGAAGATCCCTGCCTTTGTAAAGCCATTTTTAGAGATGGGTCAGAAACTTGGTTTCTTGGCATCTCAGATCAACAAGGCCCCGGTAGTCTCTATAAAAGTCAGCGGTGACGGTGAGATCGCTGAGTATCTCGAGTCATTGGCTACTTTCGCGACGGTAGGCGCCTTGGCGAACAACACTGGTGAGACGATCAACTATGTCAATGCTGAGTTTGTTGCTGAAGCAAAAGGGATCAAGATAGAGGTAGATGAGAGTAATGTTGCATCTCCATACAAAAACCTTATCTCTGTTAAGCTTACTACAGAGAAGCAAGCATTGAGTATGTCAGCGACTATCTTCGAAGACGATGTTCAACGTATTGTAGATATCGACGGTTTTGAGGTCGATGTTGCACTTAAGGGCAATATGATCATCTTTAAAAACACAGATGTTAAAGGTGTGATTGGACAGGTTGGTACTATCCTTGCTAAAAACAATGTTAATATCTCTGATTTCCGCCTTGGTCGTAATGACAAAGCTGAAGCACTTGCTGTGATCTTGATTGACACTGATGTAGATGAGGCAACGATTCAAGAACTTTCCAAACTAGAGGCTTGTATAAGTGTTAAGGCTGTGCGCCTTTAAGACAAAGACCTACTTTTGTAGCTCTTCACTCCCCTAAAACTCCAAACTGTTTATGTTACAATGCCTTAGCTCTCCTCTAAGGTATATCATGCCAAAAGTAACGATCCGTGTACATATATTTTCATATATAACAGTACTTGTTACCTTACTTGTCTTGCTTTTTGCAGGTATGCAATATTACTTTAGTAAAGAGATGGCTCTAGAGGCAACACAAAAAAGCTTTCATTTGATCAGCACTAACATAAGTACCGAGTTAACCAGTGGTGATGCCCTCTCTAAAGAGGTGATCTATCAGATGCAGAACTTTCCAGACATTGTGAAGCCCATGGGCAAAAAGCTTAACATGAAGCTTGTCAAACGGTATGTATTTACCTTAAAACGTCTAAACAATGTGGTTGCAATGTACAGTGCTCAGGGAGATAAAGCTTTTATAGAAGTCTTCAACATTAAGATATCTCACAAATTACAGAACTATTTTGAGGTACCTGAAAATACCTACTGGTTGGCCTACACCATCATGGGTGAGGGGAGCGAGAGAGCAAAGAGGCTCTATTATCTGGATGAGAACCTTAAAACAATAGAGACCAGAAAGGTTAATGCCTCTTTGATGCCAACCACTAGACCTTGGTACAAAATGGCCATGAAAAGTGAAAAAGTTGTACAAGGTGCTCCCTATCTTTTTAAGACTTTACAGGAGAAGGGCATTACCTATTCCAAAAGGGTTGAGAATAGTAATGTCGTAATAGGTCTTGATCTCTCTTTGGGCAATATCAAACAGACCTTGGACTCCTTGCGCTTTTCTAAGACAAGTGAACTGCTTCTATTTGGAAGTGATGGTACTATTATTGCCAGTACTGATGCTCAGAGCAGTTTTAATAATGACCTTATTACGACTTTTTTGAAAAATCCACAAACACATCGTATGAATATGCCTTTAAAAGATACCAGTAGATTTGCTATGGTCTCTCGTATCAGTGAAGGAAGTGGTTATGACTCTTATCTTGGCGTAAGTGTCTCAAAAGATGAGATGCTTGAACCTTATATAGAAAAGATCCTTTTTGCACTATATGCTGTCTTGGCACTGCTTGTTGTGAGTGTTCCCTTTACTCTTTTGGCAACAAACCTCATAGTACGCCCTATTTATGCTGTTATGAAAGAAAACAGAAAGATCAGAGAACGTGATTTTGAAAATGTAGTAGAGGTACGCTCCAACATCAAAGAGCTTAACCGTCTCTCACACTCATTACTGGATATGTCTCAGAGTATACACGCTTACCAAGTTGCTCAAAAGGAGCTTATGGATGGGTTTATCAAGCTTATAGCGGATGCTATTGATGCGAAGTCACCTTATACAGCAGGACATTGTCAGAGAGTCCCTCTGATCGCAGTTGAACTTGTTAAAGAGGCAAGTAGGTCAGATAGGGAGCCTTTTAAGGATTTTGCTTTTAAAACGCCAGATGAGTTTGAAGAGTTTGAACGGGGTGCATGGCTGCATGACTGTGGCAAGATCACTACGCCGGAGTATGTTGTTGACAAGGCAACAAAACTGGAGACCATCTATAACCGCATTCATGAAGTCAGGATGCGTTTTGAAGTGTTGTGGCGTGATCTTGATATAGAATTGCTAGAGAGACAGTTAAATGGTGATGATGCACAAAGATTAGAAACCTGGCGCGAGATCGAGCGCGAGAAATTGATAGATGACTTTGCCTTTATAGCAGAATGTAATATAGGTGGAGAGTTTATGGGTGAGGAGAGAAAGGAACGTCTAAAGCAGATTGCTAAGATGACATGGACACGACATTTTGATAACCGCGTGGGGCTTTCTGAAAATGAGTTGATGCGTTATGCCGCTTATTCACATGTGATCTTACCTGTGGAAGAACCTCTACTTCGTGATAAACCAGAACATATTATAAAGCGTATTGATTTTGATGAAGCTGGGTATAGAGCACAAGGTTTCAAACTCGAAGTACCAGAATATCTCTATAATTATGGAGAGGTCTATAACCTCTGTATAGAGCGGGGGACTTTAAGTGAAGAGGAACGCTTCAAGATCCAAGAACATGTCATCATGTCGATTAAAATGCTGGAGCAGTTGCCTTATACAGAGGAGATGAAGCGTATACCAGAGTATGCGGGAACCCATCATGAGACCTTAATAGCAACAGGGTATCCTCGAGCATTGGGCGCTACTGAACTCTCTATACCTGCGAGGATAATGGCTATTGCTGATATATTTGAAGCACTCACTGCATCAGACAGGCCTTATAAAAAAGGTAAAACACTGTCTGAGGCACTGAAGATCATGAGTTTTATGGTGAAAGACCAGCACCTTGATGCTGATCTGTTTAGACTCTTTTTAGAGTCAGGTGTTTACATGGAGTATGCTAAAGCCCATCTCAAAAACACTCAGCTAGATGAGGTAGAGATAGAAGCTTATCTTTGATCAGGCGACATGCTCGTCAAGTGAAATAGCTTTTTGTGGTACATAGCCAAAGTGCTTCTCAAGATCTGAATTATGAAGCAAGATAGGTACAATAATCAGTGATGCGATCACAGCTGCCACTGTTCCAAAGATTAAAGCGACACCCAAGCCACCAAAGACGGCATCAGAGGCCAGTAGGGTGGAAGCCAGGATAATCGCTGCTGCCGTCAAAAAGATAGGCTTGGCGCGTGTAGCAGAAGCGTAGGCGATGGCTTCTGTCTTATGCATCCCTTTGTCATGGATCAAAGACTTGGTAAAGTCGATCAACAACAGAGAGTTACGTGAACTGATACCTATCAGGGCAATAAAGCCTATGAGTGAAGTTGCCGTCAAGAAAAAAGTATCTGCAGTGAAGAGATCCATGATCCAGTGACCAACAACCACCCCGATAATAGAGAGGAAACTTCCTAAAAGAACGATACCGCTGAGTGTAAAACTCTTATAGTAGATGACCAAAAGTAAAAAGATCAAGATCAGTGCCGAAATAAATGCACCACCAAGGTCGACAAAGGTGTCTAAAGTCACTTCCATTTCACCATCCCAAATAAGTTTGTAAACCTTACCGGTATTTTTTTCGATTAACTCAAGATTAAACAGTCCTATCTTGTTAATAAGATAGTCATCTGTAAAAGAGTCGATGATCGTGTTGCGCGCTGCCATCAATGGGTAGACTTGAGAGACCATGTCAGTCTCTGCCAAGACATTAGTCATCTGGTGCAGCTCTTTACTCATGATCATTGGATGTGACTTTACCGCATTTATCTCTACAACTTCTGTAACAGGTACCATCATCCCTTTTTGATTCATCAGACGCAGACTGGAGAGTTTGCTTTCAACAGCACTGCGGCTTTTGTTGGTAAACTTTTTAGTCTGATCACTCAAGGTCAAAAAGATGGGGATCTGGTCATTATAGGTCTCTGAGTTTTTCACAGCAATGCCCATACCCTCAAAGGCTATATACAAGATATCATTGACCTGTTTAATGCTCAGACCGGACTTGGCGATCTTGACGCTGTTGACCTTGATCTCATATTTGTCATAAACAGTATCTTGCATAATATCAATATCTACAAGACCATCAGTCTCTTTGAACACCTGAGCGACACGTTCTGCCAGGGTACGGATACCCTGGGCATCTTCACCATAGATCTCTGCTACGATCGCAGCCATAGTTGGTGGACCAGAAGGGGGCTCAACAAACTTGATGTTGCTTTTTGGGATGATCTTTTCACAACTGGTCTGTATGACAGGACGAATACGCTGGACCATCATGTAAGAGGGTTCATCTCGATGATGGGCCTTGGTAAGGTTCACAACGACCTCTGCTACGTTTTCACTCTGTTTAAACTGTGAGCCCTTGATCAGTCCTGCAAAGTCGAGAGGTGATCCCATGCCTAAAAAGACCTCGGTATCGACTACTTCAGACTCTTGCTGGATGTAATGGACAACACATTCACTTACCTTCTGTGTCTGCTGTATTGAACTGCCTTCTGGTAGGTCGACATAGATGTTAAAGGTGTCATTATTCTTTCCCGGTAACATTTTGGCGAGGACCATATATGTTGGGAACATCAACATACTTAAAACAAAGGCAACCAAGGTCGCGATCAAAACAAGCCGTTTCTTTAGAGAACTTTCAAGCAGGTTATAGATAATCTGTTCTAGTTTTTGTAACATTAATGGCCTCCTTTATGTTCAGGCTTTTTAAGAAATCTAACCGCCAGATAAGGGGTGAATATATAGGCTACAAAGAGTGAAGCGATGAGTGCGACAGGTACATTAGCCGGAATAGGTTTCATAAACTGTCCCATCATACCGCCTACAAAAGCCATAGGAACCATCGTCAGGATGATAGCCAGTGTTGCGATGTTGGTTGGTGCCCCGATCTCATCAGTAGCTTCGATCATCAACTCATCAATGTCACGTTCAGCAGCATCCACGTCATGAAAATGGCGATGAATGTTTTCGATCACGATGATAGCAGCATCAACCAAGAGCCCCAGACTTAACAAAAAGGCAAAAAGTGTAATACGGTTAATGGTCTGTCCTGTCAAGTAGGCAACAAACAGTGTAATAGCCAAGATGGCCGGTACAGTAAGGGTAACGATAAGTGACTCTCTCCAGCCTAAAACAATAATGAGTAAGATGGCTATGATGACAATAGACAAGACAAGGTGAAACACCAGTTCATTAACGGCTTCATTGGCACGCTCACCATCATTACGTGTTATGACATAACTGACACCATGTTTTGCCATCTCTGATTTATAAGACTCTAAAGCCTTTTTGACTTCATCAGCAATGATAACAGCATTGGTCCCTTGTAGTTTTGAGACGGTCAGTGTGACCTGATCTTGAAGATGGGTAAAGTCACCACCCTCTTTTTTTGTACTGATAAGTGCCGATTGAAAGTTCTGTTTGTCATAACTGTCTTCAACTGTAGCAATATCTTTGAGATAGATCGCAGCACCCATGTACTGGGCGACGATGATGTTGGCAATATCATCTTTGGTCTCAATAGCATTTTTAATGCCGACCATCACCAACTCATTTTCTTTAGTGCGATTTTTTACATCAGGGACATTGTAGGCTACCGACTGTACTGCCTGGGTGATCTGTCCCATAGAGAGGTTGTATCCAGAGAGTTTATGCAGGTCTACCAAGATGTTGAATTGATGTTTATGTCCACCTTTTAAGTCAGTCACAGCAACATTGTCAAGACCGTTTATGCGGTGTTGCATGGTCTTGGCATAGTCAAAAAGCGTGGTCGCATCCAGGTTTTTATCTTTGGCATAAAAGGCGACCGTGACGACTGGGATATCAATGTCGATGTCCAGTGGTTTGATCACCGGCTTTAAAGCAGTCTTTGGAAAAAGGTCACTGTTTTGCATGATCTTGTCATAGACTTTGAGGTTGGAGTTCTCTTTGGCTTCACCAATATAGAAGGCCACATTGACCACACCAACATTGTCCATAGCAGAACCGACGATATGCTCGACACCTTTGATCTCTTTGAGTTTGCGCTCAAGTGGTTCGACAATGACCTCTTGGATCTCTTTTGCAGTAGCACCAGGCATGGCTACGATAACAGTAGAGCCACTGACGACCATCTGAGGGTTCTCTTCTCGTGGCATGACCTCTAATGCAAGGTAGCCGATGATAAAGAGTGAGACACCAAGCAGGGCTGTAAGCGGGTTACGTATAAACGCTTTGGCAAGCTTACCTGCACTGTCTTTAGGAATATAGTTTTTGAGCTTCATATCTACTCCTTATTTGACCATAACAGTGGCGTACATACCAGGATAGACGGTTATTTTTTTAGGCTTTTTAAAGGCGATCTTGATACGAAACGAGTGGGTCATCGGGTTAGAACTTGGTATGATCGCACTGACGGTACCTGTTGTTACAACATCTATGGAAGGGATGTTGACACTGACTGCGGTACCTGTCTTGATACGTTTTAGATCACTCTCCGCGATATCTGCGGTGATCTTCAGAGAGTCAAGGTCAGACAGTACAAAGGCAGGCATACCCGGCATAGCCATCTCGCCGACCTTGATGTTTTTGGCAATGATGACACCGTTGTTAGGTGCTTTGATGTAGAGGTATTTGTACTGGTTCTTGACCTCTTTGAGCTGGGCATTGGCTTGTGCCACCTGCTTTTTACTGATCTTTACCATATCTGCCATGTTCTTGGCCGCAAGTTCAAGGTTCTCTACCTCATATTTAGAGACCATCTTTTTTTCTAAAAGACGTTTATGACGGGCCAGGTTGAGGTTGACATTGTTAAGCTGGTTCTGGTTCATCTGCAGGGCCAACTGTGCTTGGGAGATGCCAAGTTGAACACGGGCGATAGCACTGTCTATCTCTTTTGAATCAATGGTATAAAGAAGTTTTCCTTTTTTGACAACATCGCCTTCGTTGGCTTTAACACTGGTCACAAAGCCCATAAAACGGCTGGTGATCATCTTCTCATTGTCTGAGATGACAGTTCCTGAAAGGGTAAGCCCTTCTGCAAGCAGGCTTGCTGCCATACTTATGATTAGTAGTAGTTTTTTCATTTTGTTGCTCCATTTGCTAATGTCTCAAGCGCAAATACACGCTCGTTTCGTCTGTTTTTGGCTTCTAACAGTGCCAACACTTTTTCGATCTGTACGGACTGTTTTATGATGAGGTCGTTCATAGATGCTAACTGCTCTTTGTAACGTTCTTCATAGTTTTTGTAGATCTCTGTTGAGAGTTCAAGTTCTTTACTCAGGCTCTCTATCTCGTAGTCGAGTGACTCTATCTGAGTACGGATCTTGTCAACTTTAAGCGCGATCCCTTTTTTAGCCAGTTCGACTTGAGTCTGCATCTTAAGTTGGTTGACCTTGGCTTCTTCGACCTTGTTCATGTCAGAACCACCACTAAATAGGTTCCATTTAAGTTGAACTCCAGCTGTGTAAGAGCCATTGTCGATCATCTTGTACTCATCCAAGTCCGTTGCAGAAGACTGTACATTGGCTTTTAGACCGATAGTTGGAAGATATCCAGAATGTGAGATATCTACCATCTCTTGACGAATTTGGAGACCTGTTTTTGCTTTTTTGATATCAACATTGTTGGTCAAGATCTCTTCTGTGCTCATCTCTGTCTGCTGAACAGCAGAATCAGGTGTGACTATATGTGTTACCGCCCTGTTGAGAAGAAAACTGAGGTAGTTGTAAAGAAGGGTCTGGTTGGCATACATCTCATTGAGTTTACGTTCGATGTTAGAACGTTTGGCTTGTACTTCCAAGAGGTCGATGCGTTTAGCATATCCTTCTTGGATCATAAAGTCTGTGGTCTCCTCCAGTGTCTTGATATTTTCATCAATAGTAGAAAGGTTTTTAATGGCCTCATTGAGGAGTGCCATGTCATAAAATGCTTTACGTGTTTCGTAGATCTTGGTGTTGACGGTTTTGTCAGTTTCCAGACGCTGGAGCTTCTCCATATCCTGACTGATATTGGTGTAACTACTGATCTTCCCACCCACATAAAGGGGTAGGGTATATTCCAGTTTTGTCTGAAAGAAGTTGGTACTCTCTGGATTATTAAGATCTTCAGGCTGTACGTTTAAGATATCAGGATTGGTCATACTAAAATCACCAAATCCAAGGTCTCCAAAACTGGCCTTACGAGATGTGAGTTTGAATCCAAACACATTGCCGGCATCATCTGAGTTGGCAGCATTGAGTACCAGGTCAAGAGATCCCCAGTTCATAGCACTGGCCTGATCTGTTTTGGCTTGGGTACTTTGCAGTTCATAATGGGCTGCTTTGATCTCAAGGTTGTCTTGTTTCAAGATCTCTATAGCCTCATCCAAGGTTAGAGCATGGTCACTGTCAACAGTCGAACCAAGCAGTGTTAGACCAAAGATCAACAGTAAAATAAGTTGTTTCATCATATCTCCTCTATGTTTTTTTACTCATAAGTAAAATTAAATAGAATTATATGTGCACATTATCAAATTAATATCACATTGACGTATAAACCTAATATTTTATACAATAAATTCGTCATTGTTGCCTAATAAGGCATTTGTATTTGAAATAGAGGTCAAATAAGGTAGAATTTCAAAAATAATTATATAAAGGCCTTATAATGGCAGTAATCAGCATGGGAGACATCAAAAAGG
>JALWKG010000390.1 GCA_027081565.1 Helicobacteraceae bacterium | reverse complement strand
CTGGATCTCTTTTAGGATCTCTTTCATTGCTGCACGAGACTCGTCGTTGATAACACGTTTACCAGAAACATAGTCACCATACTCAGCTGTGTTAGAGATAGAGTAACGCATGTCTGCAATTCCACCTTGGAACATAAGGTCAACAATAAGCTTTAGCTCATGAAGACATTCGAAGTATGCAAGTTCCGGTGCGTAACCCGCTTCAACAAGTGTGTCAAAACCAGCTTGAACCAAAGAAGCTGTACCACCACAAAGTACTGCTTGCTCACCAAAAAGGTCAGTTTCAGTTTCGTCTTTGAAAGTCGTCTCGATGATCGCAGTACGACCACCACCAATAGCAGATGCGTAAGCAAGTGCAAGCTCTTTAGTAGAACCACTTGGGTTTTGACCAACAGCGATAAGGTCAGGGATACCACCACCAGTAACAAACTCAGAACGAACTGTGTGACCTGGAGCCTTAGGCGCGATCATAGTAACGTTGATGTCAGCACGTGGGTGAATACGTCCGTAGTGGATGTTGAAACCGTGACCGAAAGCGATCGTAGCGCCCTCTTTCAGGTTTGGCTCGATCTGCTCTTTGTAGATCTCAGCCTGATTCTCATCCGGAAGAAGGATCATAATAACATCAGCAGCAGCAGAAGCGTCTGCAACAGTCATTACTTCAAAGTTTTTAGCTTCAGCTTTTGCCCAGCTTGAACCGTCTTTACGAAGACCGATCACTACTTCAACACCAGAATCACGTAGGTTTTCTGCGTGTGCGTGTCCTTGAGATCCGAAACCGATCATTGCAACTTTTTTGCTCTTGATAAGTTCGATGTTACAGTCTTTGTCATAATAAACATTTAATGCCATAAATAGTCCTTCTTGTGGTACCCCGTATTTCGAGGTGAAAATTTCGCGGATTATACCTAAAGTTTTTGTAAGATTAGTTTATAGTGAGCTTAGCTTTAAGAAGTTAAGTCTAATTTTTAATTTAGCCGTGATAAAATTCTTCCAAACAATCACTGGGTATCTATAGGACACCTATAATAACCCTAGAAATGGATAATGTCTATGAAACAATTTAACTTACTTAAAGAGATTATCGTAATATTGCGAAGTGATCTTCTTAAAGCCATCAACACCAACCAAGAGTTTGCTATCAACATTAAAGGTGAGGTTGTGACACCCCCTTATAATGACAAAGAGATCTTTATCTTTAAAGGCAAAGCCACCGCACCTAAAGCTTCAGCACTCTCTATGCCAAAACCACAGACTATTGCTGAAATACTTGGTAAAAACTACAAGGTAGTAGAAGATGAAGGTCGTATACTTGTCAAGGCCGCTGGTAATTGGCAAGAGCTCATCGCTATCAACACACCTAACAGTGACTACGACGATACAACAGCAGACGGTGTTGCAGAGTTTGCAGACAAAGGCATGGAGCAAGTCGGCTGGTACGGCGACGAGTTTAACGTGAATTATCGCGAAATGGTTGAAGCGTTAGAAGCAAAAGCAGAAGGGACAGTACTCTGTATAGAACAAGAAGAACCTTACCAGTTTAGCGGTCTTGGTTTTCTTTACAACACCGAAGAGGCAAAAGCGATCCTTTTCAACTTTTGTCAAGCCAAAGCCAAAGATAAAATAGAAAACGACCCTGACTTCGCAGTGGACAACCTCACTGATGATGAAGAAGAGGCTGCTAAGTTTTTTAAATTGATCTAGCGAGGGAGACCCCTCGATCTTCAAAATTTTTATCTATCGTATCCCTGTAAATAGTATAGGATTCATTCTATACTATCCTCCCATATGCTCTCCATCAACAAGTTTAAATGTTCCTGCCTCTGTACCATCGCTTGTCCAATATTCTCTTCTAGCGTTTGGATAATCAATGACTTCAATATATAATCTGCCATTTTCTGACGTTATTTCCGATGTACTTAATTCAAAATCATCAGAAGAGAAAGCCTTGATCAAAGTTGCAGTTGAAGTACTTTCATCCAGTTTATACAGTCCAGAGTTATCAGGTATCGTGTAGTCATATAACCAGAAGTATAACGTGCCAGCCACTTCGATCAGAGATGCCGGCGCTGCATTGTTTTCAAA
>JALWKG010000389.1 GCA_027081565.1 Helicobacteraceae bacterium | reverse complement strand
TGATCTGTTTGACTAAGGCACTTAATGCACCATCTTTACCTGTTAAGCTTTTTCCTGCTTTGATCTGCTCTGCTAAGTGATCTACGTCTAACTCTATCTTCATCTGTAATTCCTTCTGTGTTCAATTTTATCTAATTGACACAGAATTTTTTACAGTCCCTGACACGAACATCATATCCTTCTACCTGCTCACCATATGCAAAAAACTCTTTTATGTTCACATTTCACCTCTTCCACCAGTTCTAAAAAAGGCATTATACCTTTTCAACTTATAGCAACGGTTGCATATACCTTTTCTTCACAATCATCTGTTATGATTTTACAATTAAATCCAAGGAAACAACATGAAGAAACTTCTTATTATGCTGTTGTCCTTCTCTGTAATATCTACTTAGTGAAGTCTCCATAAAAAGAGCTCGCTACCCTCACCTGAACTTATCAATGCTTTTTCACTTACAAAAATAATTTTACTCACGATCTCTTTATGCCCAACAAGACGGTCTCCCTTTTTCTTGGTCTGTGTGTTGAACAGTTGTAAAACCTGCTCTTCACCATCAGCATAGATTCCTGTTTTAGCATCTGGACTCAAGCCTACCGCATAGACTAAAAAGCTGGTTTTAAGATGATAAGGCTTTTTGTTGCTTTGATAAACAGCCACCCGTCTATCTTCACCACCCGTAATAACGACCCCCTTGTGGTAAGCCACACTGTAGACCTTGTCGACATTTTCCGACTCGAAAACAGCTTCATTATTACCACTACGGACATCATAGAGTTTAACACGGCCACTTTCATCAGCACTCACCATCTTTTTATGGTCACTGCTTATACTTAGATCACACAAAGTACTTTGAGAGTTGGAGTGACTGTAAGTCTTATACCCTTCTGAAAGATTGTAGAGTATAAGATCTGAGTCAAAGGTAGCAAATACTACACTATTGTCATCGATGAAATGGGCTTCACTGATCAGTAGTTTCTCTTTGGCATCAATGATCTTGCTAAGTTGACCACCCTCTTCTATCCAGACGTCTCTAAAGTTATCATGAGACATACTGACGATCAAGGTCTTACCATTGAGACGGTCCACACGGTTAATACGTGCTGGTATCAGTTCACCTCGTCCTGAACGTATAGGTTCTAGAGAGACCTGTCTGATCATCTTTTCACTTCCCAAAGGGAAGATGTCCACATTTCCAGCATCTGTAGCAACATATATTTTATCTTCATCTAAAACAAAATCTGTAATAAATCCAGAGGTGTGAAGTTTATAAAGAGGTGAGATATTTTCTGCTTGTAAAAGTAAAGAGAGAAAAAGGAGGAAGGTGAGTAAACGTTTCAAAAGAGAGACCCTTGGCCGAAGCCAGGTTGCTTAGAGGGCTTTGTCTAATGCTTCAGCAGTAGTGACAAACTGAATTTTTTCTATAACGAAGTTGTTAAGATCCACGATCATGATCTCTTCTTTGTGTGCTTCATTACGATAGTTCGCAGCTTTTGCCTTGTCATCTATCACTAAAACAGTATGTTTAAAGTCTTTAAGACCTGGCATAATGAACATTGAACGGATCACAGACGGCGCACCACTTACATCGGCAACAAATACAGCATTGTGCTTACTCAAATAGTCTGCACCCTGCTTCTCAAAAAACTCATTACTCATATGTCCCATATCTTTTGAAAATGCAAAAATCACTTTTTTAGTGTCAGCACTCAAAGTATGCGGTTTTTCAAATTGATCATTAAGTGTTAATGACTCTAAAGAGTTTCCAACCACAACTTGAGGATCAACAGGTGCAGTGACCTCATCTGAACAACCTAAAAACGAGAGAGACAACAGTAACGCTAACATAATATTTTTCATAAATACTCCTAAAATGATGTGCAATAATACTACAATTATTGAAGAGCTAAAATATAGTGTTATACATTTAGTCTTATTTAAGTTGCTATCCAAAAATAGGTGATAACGTTAAGTATTATCCATTGTACACCTGCAAGAGCTATAGTACCCATCACATTACCAAACTGGCAACTGGTGCACTGTTTGAACTTCACCGACTCATAATAGGCATAAGCAGCATAGAGTATGACAATAGGAACAACCAATGCCAATGCTATTTTATCAAAAAGAAAAAGGCCATCTAAGATACTAATACTCTCTGTAAAAAAAGGGACTAAAAAACTGATCCAGACCAAAAGCATGACATATTTATAAGCCTGTTTGATGTAATCACGGACAAAGACTGTAGGACAACTGCTATTACTGCTCTCAACCAAACCTTCAGAGAGATGTTCCCCTATACGTTGCTTGGTCTCCTTGTCTACTCTGTCCACAAAAGTACTGCCATAATTATAGTCGATGTGGTGTTGCAATATACGTGCTTTATCACCTTCGACATCATCATAATGCGCCTCACCCTTTTCATCTTCGTAAAAGATCTTGATCTTTATATGACGGGGGACATCAACACTGATGCCTTCATAATAGGGAGTACGTTCAGTCTCTGTCTTTGTACCTTCATGACCAATAATACGTAAATTGATATAGGGATTGTAGGTACCGTCTTCTTTAAGTACGATCACTGCATACTGTATGCCTATCTGTATGGCACTTAAGGCTTCAAGGTCATTAGCCTTCATCGTGTCTATGAGATCGGTAATGATGTTGTTAAGAGAATCATCAAAAAAGCGAATATTTCCAGAGATAAGACGGATACGTTCATCAGGATACTTGAGAAGATTTAAGACCATATATGAGACCTTTTAGTATAAAGGGCACTTCTAAAAGTACTTTGAAAAATGTTACACATAACAACTATCAAAATGCTTTAATTGTGTAAGGGCAAAAGCCCTTAGCTTAGTGACTTTTACTGACGACTACCAACATTTTAAGATTGATCACTACAAAACGAATAAATTGCCAGATGACATTCGTACGCATTGCTTTTGCGAAAGAACCAGGTAACATTGTTGTCTCTGACTGTTCATTTCTTGAAAAATTGAGTTCTTCTTGTTTTACTGCCATTGTATTTCCTTTTATATATTTTTACAACAAAGGAGTTCCGACTCCTTTGTTGACTTTACGCTTAGTTTTTGTCTACTCAGGGATAAGAGTCCAACCTGGCTTGAGTTTTGCTTTATAGATAAACAGGTGGTGAAGCACATGTTTGATCCAGTGACCGGCAAGACCGATCTCACCAAAGGTATAATCCGTGTCACGACCTGTTCCCGGATACTTCTCAAAGTCAGGAACAACAGGATAAACCGTCATCGCTGCTGCGGTACCTGTTGTGAGACCCTTACCTGCAGATGCCACACACGCTGCACCCATCTCTGCCATAGAAGCTTCATGTAGGTGTGCACTTTCACCCTTAGTGATCAGATCACAAACCGAGTGAGCGACCGCTTTACCAATGATACCAGAAGGCATACCCGTACGTGGAGGTGTTGGGTTGATCGGTGTACCATTTGGTGAACTCATCGGCTTAGAGATGATATGTGGCGGAGCGAAGGCAATACCACAAGCAAACATGTTGTTATAGGTCGGGTTTTGGTAAGTACGTGGCCAGTCAGAAGCTTTCCAGTTCTCATAAGCGCCCGCATCATACTTCGCATCGACTTTCATAAAGCCGTTTGGAGCAAACACAGTGTCTGTAATGTCACTGCCATCTTTGCCATAAGCTTTAAGACCTACACCAGCAAATGGTGGGATCAGCATTGCAAAGTCAAAGTTCTCTTTACCTGTTGTTCCATCAAGAAGTTCATAGTCAATGCTTCCGGCTTCTACTTTAGAGACGTGTGCACCGATCATCCAGTCTACCCCGCGCTCAGCGTAAAGAGACTCAGAGAAGATCTTTGAGCTCACAACATAACCGCCGACCTTCATATGAAGACCACCCATACCAAAGTCACCAAGGAAAGACTCATTAGAGATCCACTTGATGTCTGCCATGTCACGAACACCCGCTTTTTTCAGCTCATGTTCGATGTTAAAGATGTACTCAAAAGCTGCACCTTGACAAGTACACATACCGTGGCCCGTACCTACAAGGAACTTCTGACGCTCCCCTTTTTTCATCTTCTCGATTGACTCAAGCAGTTTATGGTTAGCATGTTCTGCGTGGTCTGCTGTACAGACTGAGACCGTATGATCACCCAGTTGAGAGCCTTCACCCAGACCCGGTGTCGCACCGAAGTTGAGTTTTGGACCTGTTGCATTGATGACATAGTCATACGTGACATCTTCAGTCTCACCCGTCTTGCTCTGACCTGTATACTCGATCGTGACAAAAGGTTTTGTCTCTGTCTCACTTCCCTCAGGGTTCAATGAAACCGCTTTTGCCTGCTTGTAAGTGATACCCGCTTTTTTATAGACAGGTGCCAGATCAAAGGTCACTTCTTCCTTTTTCATCTGACCAACACCAACCCAAATGTTAGAAGGAATCCAATTCCACTTTGCATTAGGTGTCACTACAACCACTTCATGTCCATTTCCTAGCCACTTGGCAGCAAATGTTGCAGCAGTATGTCCTGAAACACCACCACCTAAAATCACAACTCTAGCCATCTTCTCTCCTTTAAATTGCATCTACCTCAAAAACAGATGGGTTAAAACATCTCATTCGGGATAATAAATATTTTTTACGTCAGGTAACTTTAACGCAAAAGCATCACAAAAATATCACAAGCTATAAACGAAGCTAATAATTCTCCATAACTCTATCTAAGTGTAGTCATATTTGGATAACAGTGTGGAAAAAAGGAATATATTTTAAAAAATATGTGCAGTGTGTTTATAGAATCAAACTTATATTTGTGATCATAGTAGATAAACGCATCTGTAATTATAAGGTACACTTATTGTTTTAGAAAAAGAGAGGGGAATCTCTTTAGCAAATCTTATTATTGATAAAAGGAGTATATCTTCACTCTTTACTCCAAGATCTTTTGAACCAGCTCCATCACATTGGAGGAGATCTCTTTTTCATTTAGTATCATCTCTAAAGCCTCTTTCATCAACAACTTGTTTTCAGGGTTGAGTCTACTGTAACTTCTAAATGCTGTAGTCAGTCCCGAAGCGATCTGAGGGTTGATAGCATCAAGTTCGATAACTTTCTCTGCCAAAAAAGCATAACCATGACCGGTAGGGGCATGAAAAGCCACAGCATTGCGGGCAAATACACCAATAAGTGCACGGACCAGATTAGGTACTTTCACATCATACACCGGATCACTTTGCAAGGCCTGTACGCGTTCTATAGTCCCCATCCGCTCAGAAGCTGAAAGCACAGAAAGATACTTGTTCATTACTAGAGTATCGTTTTTATAATGTTCATAAAAATGACGTAACCTTGTTTCCGCTAACTCTGGCGCATAATTTTCCAGTAGATCCAAGGCGACAATACGGTCTGTCATTGTCACACTCTTTTCATACTGTGTGACACACATCTGCATCACACTCTCATCTTCCAAGACCATCAAGTAATCCAGAGCCGCATTTTTTAACGCACGTTCACCCATACTCTGGGCATCTAAAGCACTGTTTTTGGGTTTATGATATTCACGGTAGAGGATTAAAAATCTCTCTTTGTAACGGGTTGCTATGGCATGTTTTATAATGGTTAAGGCTTTAGAGATCGGTGGTACATCGATCTCTTTTTGCTCTTGCATCAAAACAGAGAGTGATGGCAGTTCCAACATCAGAGCTTTTGACTCCAAGCCTAAGTTTTCATCTTCCAAGATCGTCTCAAAGTTCTCCACATAGCGAGCATCGACCTCTCCATTTTCCGTAAACATCTCTATGGCATTGATCGCTGCTTTTTGTGTCGCTTCATAACGAATAAAACCATCCACCGCATGTTGCATCAAAAAGGTGTAGTCTGCCTGCTCATGAACCACTTTAAAAGGGGCGCTGAAGTTGTTGTTAATAGAGAGCCTAGGTGCCTCTTGAACGTTTTCAAAAACAAAGCACTCTTGCATTTGTGAGACGATTAAAATATCACGTCCTAAAAGCGTCTGCATTTTGTCATCTAGAATATAGCTCAAAACATTTCCCTTGGTATCTAAAAGATTAAATGCTAAAGGAAAATAGTACGCTTCTTGCCTTTTACCTGCAACACTCTGTGGGATCTTTTGCTGTAGCTCTAAGGTAAATGTTTTATGGTTAGGATCATAGTGTTCTCTAACAACCAAGGTCGGTGTACGCTCTTGGACATACCATCTTGAAAATTGTTCCAAGTCAAAACCACCCTGTTGATGCATAGCCCATAAAAAGTCCTCTGTACGTACCGCTTGCCCATCAAAAGTCTCAAAATAGAGGTCCATCCCTGCACGAAACTTTTCAGCCCCCAAAAGAGTATGGATCATTCGGATCACCTCAGCACCTTTTTCATAAACCGTCGCAGTATAAAAGTTATTGATCTCTATATATTGTTGAGGCTTGATAGGATGTGCAGTAGGGCCTGCATCTTCTACAAACTGACGCTCTCTGAGTGCTTTGACGTCACTGATACGCTGCACCACAGTATCATTCATCTCTGCACTGAAGCTCTGGTCTCTAAAGACTGTCAGACCCTCTTTTAGTGTCAATTGGAACCAGTCTCTACAGGTAATACGGTTACCCGTCCAGTTATGAAAATACTCATGAGCGATCACACTCTCTATCCCCATGAAATTCTGATCTGTCGCAGAGTCTTCATCAGCTAAAACATAGTGCGAGTTAAAGATGTTAAGACCCTTGTTTTCCATAGCACCCATGTTGAAACTGTCAACCGCCACGATGTTATAGATATCCAGGTCATACTCACGCCCATAACGCTCTTCATCCCACTTCATTGACTTTTGAAGAGAGTGCATCGCGTGAGCGCACTTGCTTTCATTACCTTTGTCGACATAGATGTTCAAGGAGATTGCTCGTCCACGCATTGTTGTAAAAGTGTCGCTCACCACACCAAGGTCTCCTGCTACCAGAGCGAAGAGGTAAGAGGGTTTGGTAAAAGGGTCTTCCCATTTGGCCATATGACGACCTTCCGCGTAAATCTCTGTCTCTACCAAATTTCCATTACCAAGGAGCACGGGATAGCGTTTGCTCTCTGCAATAATCGTCGTTGTAAAAGTTGACATATTGTCAGGTCGGTCTAGAAAATAGGTTATATGTCTAAAACCCTCCGGCTCGTTTTGTGTACAGAGTATCTCACCAGAACGGTACAGTCCCTCTAAAGTAGTGTTTTCATCAGGATAGATCTTCGTCACCACCTGCAACACAAATACCTCTTTGTCACAAGAGAGGTGCATACCACTGGTATCTGTTGTAAACGCACCTTCTGCTTTGACATCATCGATCTTGACACAGAGCAGTTTCAGACCTTCACCTTGCAGATAAAGAGTATCGCAACTGTTCTCAAGACGTTTGATCTGCATGCGGTTGATTACGAGGGTATGTTCATCAAAGATCTCAAATGTCAGATCGGTATGTACAATATGGTGAGAGGGGCTTTTATAGTCTGCTAAAGAGATGGTAGGGTTTTCGCTCATAAGGATCCATAATTTTTGAGAAATCATAACATATTATTGGCAGGCACCTCTAGAGCGTCTATAAGCGTATCATCACGTTAAAAAGACCCAAAATCACCTTACGCCTCAAAAATACCACTATCAAAGAATGCTTTATGTTCTTTCTTAGAATATCTTTTGTAGTATAAAGGTATACATACAGAGTCTAGGTATCTGTTACTATCCCAGACTCATACATAAAGGTTTGCAATGTCTAACAAACTAACCATGGCCAAACAGCCTATCGTTGATCTTAACAATACTACTATTGGTTATGAATTTTTCTATAGAGATGATGAAGGCAATAGAAACTTTACAGACCCCCGGTTTGCAACCTCTTCTGTCCTCGTTAACATTTTAAACCAAGTCGGTGTTGACAACAGCATTGGTGATGCTAAAGCCTTTATCAATATAAGTGGAGACATCCTTCTTACAGACATCCTCTATAACCTGCCTAAAGACATCTTTGTCTTTGAACTTGCTGCTGATATTCACATGGGAAAAAAAGAGATCGCCAATTTGGAACAACTCCACAAAAAGGGGTATGTCTTTGCCTTGGACAATGCCCGCTTTGAAGAGAACTATATTGGGAACTTTGGCCCTGTTCTTGCCTACGTAGACTATGTAAAGTTTGATACTGTTCAAACTGACATTGAGACCTTACAAAACAACATCTCAATCTATAAAGATAAAAAACTTATTGCCCAAAAGATTGAGTTTCAAGAGGTCTTTGATGAGTATAAAAGACTCGATTTTGACTATTTTCAAGGCTACTTTATTGCTGAGATCCATACTACTGAACAGAACAGACTCGACCCAAAACACTTGGGCGTGATTCGTATTTTCAACATGTTACAGTCTGACTATCAGATAGACGATATTGCAAAAGAGTTTGAAAAGCACAATGAATTAACCCTCCAACTCCTTCAGTATGTGAAATCCATACCAGACTTTGATCTTAGTGGTTCACCTTCTATCCAAGAGATCATCACCCGTGTTGGTGAAGTCAAACTGATGCAGTGGTTGATGATGATCATCTACTCTCGCTCCAGTAAAAAAATCGAGACAGAAAAAAGCAGTTATTCTATTATGATCCAAAACCGTATTGATACAATGATGGGTATTTTAAGTAAACTTGACGCGGTGGGAGGAAGTAAGATTTTAGAACAGGCGCATCTTGTTGCCCTCTTATCGCTACTTGACAATGTCTTTGATGTTGAAGTGGAACAGACATTAAAATCATTTGACCTGGATCCTGAAGTAGAAGATGCCCTGCTCCAAAAAGAGGGCATGCTTGGGAACCTACTCCGCATCGCTATTGCCATAGAAGAAGGTAATTTTGCCACGATGCAGGAGTTGTTGTCAACACTTGAATTAGAGGTCGAAGATATAGAAGACATTCTTAACAAATCACTTGATGCCCATCAGTAAAAGTGCCTGCGAAGTATTTATAGACCTCAAATACATAGAGCAATACAGCCCTAAAGTCAAAGCAGACGTCCGTACTTTAATAGAACAAAAACGTCTCTCTGACTTTATCTTAGAGAAGTACCCTGCCTCCCACAGTTACAAAACAGACAAAAAGCTCTATGACTATACACAAGAGATCAAAAGTACTTTTATCAAAAAGAGCCAACCTCTCAGTAAAGTACTTTACGAT
>JALWKG010000388.1 GCA_027081565.1 Helicobacteraceae bacterium | reverse complement strand
TGAGCCGGTCAAAAATGGTATAATTCTGCCCATGAATTACGCTGACAAGGGATAGCATGTTATATGAGATGATTAAAGACGAGAAATATACCGCTCTGATGAACCAACATATTCAGGAGCTTTTGGTCTTCCTGTTTGAACAAGAACAGAACTTTGGTATTTTGTGTAAGATCGAGCATTTGACCTTTGAACCTGAACTGCCTGAACACATTCGCAGTGAGTTCCGTCCGATGACCCTCTTCTTTTTGGCAGGATACACTTTTGAAAGTGCCCGTTTGGAAGAGGGTATGTTACTCTTTGAGGCAGGTTTTGGAGAGGAAAATGTCGGCAGTTTTGTAAAAGTACCTCTCTTAAGTATTATGCAGATCATTGTAGATGAAACCCCTATCTTTGTCAATCTCTCTTCACCTAAAGAGATGGTTAGCAACAAGGCCCCTCAACGTGAAAATGGTATTGACAACTCTATGGCCAGTTTTCTTTCCAACCCTGAAAACCAGAAGTTTATAAAAGAGTAGAGGCTTAAACAGCCTCTATCTCACACCCATCTTCCAACAGATAAAGCAGATAACCTGAGACATTCTGCTCAGTAATATTAGCAATAGCCTCTTTGTAAAATCCTACCTGTTTATGATACTGCTCTTGGTGCCCTTTAGCAGACTTGTAATCCATGATGACCCATCCATCTTCGTGTTCTACCAAAAGATCGATATAGCGCAACTCACCCTTGTAGCTGATGGCACGTTCTTTGGTAATTCTCCCATTAATAAGCTTTTGAAACGCCACACTCGCCAACAGGTGGTTCAGACGTTTTTCTATACTCTCAAAATCATTTGCATCCAAGTAGGCACTATAACGGTTCTTCGCCACTATGATCGCCTCTTCAATACTCACTTTTTCAAATGAGGCCATCATCTCCAAGGTGTAGTGCAGTGCCAGACCAAACTCGATGGCATGGTGATCGTACTCCTGCTCTCTCTCCTCTTTGATGATCTCACTCTGCACACCATAATTTTTAGCAACATAGTGAAGTGCTGGAGGAGGCGTTTCAACTACCTTCTCCTCTTTTTCAACCAACTCAACACCCCATGTCTCTGCTGCTAACTCCAAATGTTCAAACTTGGAGTCTTTAGACTTTTGAATAATATAGAGTCTGTTTTTTGCGCGGGTAAAGGCTACATATAGTGCATGCATTGCATCTTCGTGGCTCAGTACCTCTTCTGCTGCAATAGCGTTGGCATAAGCCAGATCAAAACTGGCACGTTTTTTCATACGCAGATAGATATTTTTGAGTTCAATCTCTTTATAGTTGTAGATTATGGTACTGGTGTCTGCCTTCTTTTTGCCCAAACGATCCAGAACTATGACATTTTCAAACTCCAGACCCTTGGACTTATGGACGGTCAACACCCGAACACCATGAATATCTGCTTGTGCAGCAGTAGCATCAATACGTTCATACTCAAATATAAAGGACTCTATATCGCTATAGTGACTGATAATCTCTAAAAACAGCAGGATATCAAGATCACCATCAAAGAGGCTGTAGCGTTCTATGACCACCAAAAGTTCTTGTGCCAAGTCTCCACTTTGAATGTTACAAACATGAAGTTTCTCCTCTTTTTGTTCTAAAAGTGCAAAAAAGTTATGAGCATAAATGGCTTCATTAAAGTAGGAGTACTTCAGATACTCTATCAAAGCGCGGATCTTTTTTTGGTTGATAAGCAGTGAAGTGGTCTCAGTGACTACATCAATACCACATTCACGCAGTGTCGCTTCTACTGCAGTCCCATCTTTGTTTGTCTGTGTCAAGATCGCGATATTATCTGCCTCTTCTCCCTGCGCCAACAGTGAAAGTACCTTCTCTTGTACCCCCTCTAAAAGTTCTTCGCTCTCTATGACCTCAACATAACCCTCAGTCGCATTTTTCTTCACAAGTTGTGGTTTATATTTATCAATTTTATCTTCAAAAACATTGTTCACAAAGTTCACAACATTGGCACTGCTGCGGTAGTTGGTTAAAAGGTTGTCTACTGTGACACCATAAGTGTCAGTGACATGATGGAAAAGAGCTTTGGTGCCCCCTCGAAAACGGTAGATGGACTGTTTCACATCACCCACTATGAAAAGTGAGTTGTGCTCACTTACCCCTTTACCTGCAGCGATCTCATCAATAATCGGTTTTAAGATCTCAAACTGCACCACAGAGGTGTCCTGGAACTCATCAAGCAGAACATGAGAGATCTTCGCATCAAGTCTAAAGTATAAAAACTCACTGTCTACACGCTCTTTAAGCAGACTGTAGACCAGGTTGGTGATGTCATCAAACGAAAGTTCACTGTCATCTTTTGCCACCTGTCGTTTGGTCTCTTCATAAATATCTAAAAAACTGAAGAGTGCTTCAAAGAAGTGAGACTCTTTAGCCTGCATGTATTGCGGGATGAGCAGTTGGATACTGTGCAGACATTCATCCATCTCGGGTAAGTAGCCTTTTTTATACTGCCAGTACTCCAAACTCTCTTTTTCGATCCATGACTTGGACAAGATCTCTTCCACATTTTCACACGCCATGGTGTTTTTAGCCCCATCAGACATTGTAGAGGCAAAGACCAACGCTTGAAGCCTGCTGAAATGGTTCATGATCTCTGCTTCGAGTCCACGGTACTCCGTCTTTTTAAAACGTAAGGGCTGCAACTCTTTTCGCTTGGCATAAAGTTCATCCAGCAGCGCGAAGATGTCTACCAACCGTTTGGAGACCATCAGAGAGAGTGCAATAAGCTCTTTTTCTTTACCTTGGACGTTGACAATATTTAAAAAACGAGCCATGATCTTAAGTTCATGTTGGGAGGCAAAGGTATTGAAGTTGGGCATGAGACCAGCATGCAGAGAGAACTTGCGCAGTATCTTGGCAAAGAACTTGTCGATGGTCATCACCTTGGCATCGGACTTCAAAAACTGTTCCAAGATTCCTTGACGCATCTCAAACAGTGTCTCAAGGCTTATACCTGTGACACGTGCTACCTCCAAACGCTCATCACGACTTTCAAAATGCATCAAAGTCTCTATAATACGTTCTTGCATCTCATTGGCGGCCTTGTTCGTAAAGGTTAGTGCCAAAATCTTGTCTGCAGGTTCACCCATAAAAAGAAGAGAGAGGTAGCGTACAACCAAAGAGAAGGTCTTACCTGCACCAGCGCTTGCCTCGTAGGCATGAAAAGGGATAAACTCACTCATTATTGAACACCTCCTCTTTGACAAAGGTAAGCGTATTCGCAGTACCCACACTCTGTTAGCTTTTCTGTCATATCAAACTCATAATGTTTCTCAGTTACCAAGGTCTCTAAAATGCCCTCTAATTTTTCCAACTTCTCATTCATTATAGGTTCATAAACTATTTGACCTTTATTAAGATCATAAAAACCACACTGCTCTACAGTGCCTAAAGTAGATGCTAGCAGATAGTAGAACTCCAGTTGAAAATCAGTAGCACCTTCTAAAGTTCGTTTGGTATAGGTCTTGTACTTACCACTTTTATAGTCCAAGACCTCAAAACCTTCAACAGTTGCATCAATGCGATCGATCACGCCATAAAGCTTGATACCCTGAACTACTGCCTCTAATTTCTGCTCACAACTGTGAACTCTGACCTCTTTAAAACGTCTGATCTCTGTCTCAAAAAAAGGCTCTAACTTCTGCATCCATAACTTATGAAGATAACGATCAAGCACGCTGTTACCACCTGAATCCTTAAGTGCCTTTGCCACCGCCTTACGTAAAAGAGCAATGTCATCAAAACCGTTTTGTTCTTCATAGACTTTCTGCAGCGCTTCATGGAGGGCGGAGCCGACCTCATGTTCTTGAGGCATATCTTTGAGGATCTCATGATTTTTAATGCCTGCAACATACTTGTGATAAAACTTGCGTTTGCAACTTAAAAATGTTTTGAGCCCTGTTGCGGAGAGGCGTTGTTTGGTAAAATCATATTCTCCTGCCATCTCTTCCTGTGCTACCTTCTCATAATGTTTTAAAGGCATGACTATAGGGGCATAATGTGCATCATTCTGAGCAGTAGCAAGGGGGAGAGAGAGTTGTGTCAGAAACCGCGATGGTACGGCATCAGAAGAACTAACATACGCTATTTTCACCTGTGAGGCCTGCGTAAAGAGTGCATGATAGTAGAGTTTTTGAAGATCTTCTCTTTCGCTTGTAGTAGGCAGGCCTGCATTGTGTCGTGTCTGTGAGTTTAAAAAGAGATCTTTTTCACTTTTACGAGGGACCACTCCTTCATTGAAGTTGACAACAATAACACCTTTGTAAGAGACCAAACGTGTCTCAAGAACACCCATCACCGTTATTTTCCCCCCTCTGACATCATCAACAGACTTCGCTTTAATACGTTTGCTAAAAAGATGTAAAACAGACTTCAGTGTGGCGCCCTCTAAAACAGGAATGATCTTCTCAAAATAGTAGAGCTCCTCTTTCACCAACTCAACCACTGCCTGGTCATGCTCTTTTTCTAAAAATGGTTCCATCAACAGTGAAAACTCTAAACCATCTATCCTTGCATGATAAAACGGCAATAGCTTTTCGTACAACTCAGCCCCTACTCGGTTCAACCTTGCGCTGTTTTCTACGGTACTGTTTTCTATGTATTGCATCACGGCTTCAAGCGAGGAGACAAATAGACTTTGAACTAGCGGTATCCCCATGGCAAAGTTAAAGTTATTCTCTGTATCGTGTCGTCTGAGGTGCTCTGCAAAACTTTCGTCAGGCAGAACCACAACAATCTCTTCCGGTTTCAAACCTGTCTGTGTCATCTCATATACTTTTTGTTTGACAAATCCCACCTGTAACAGTGACTGAGAAAAACTTTCTACTTCAGCATCGATCTGCTCTTCAAAAATATTTCCTTTCTCTACTACTAACGTATCAAGATGAATACGTTGGACATATCCCTCTTCAACCGCGCACCCTAGGTCTCTAAACTTCTGGGTAAGCTTGCTATTAAACTTGTTGGCTGTGTAGTTAATCGTAACAGGGATGATTGCGGCACATTGAAACAGCAAGTTGAGTTCAAAATTGGTCAAGTACCCTAAGGCATGAAGTTCAACTGACCCCAGACTTTTGATATAGGCATGGTTTAACTGGCAGTGTTTGGGTACAAATATAGTGTCCAATACCTTTTTTTCTTGGCACAATTTTTCATAGCGCTGGTACAGTTCATGCATGATTGTAATGTGCTCTTCATACTCTCCATAAGTGTCTGCAAACTCTAACTGATCTATCTCGACTAACTCTCCACTTAACTCTTCAAAAAAACGAAAAAGATAATTGGCATTTTCTGTAAAGGTAAAAAAGTTGCGTTCTATCTGAAGTTTTGAGAAATTGTTGAAGTCTGCTGCTTCTAAAAGAAGAAGTGTCCTTTGGTCTGCATCGATCTTGCTATATCCATCAACACGTATAATACGTTGAAGAAACTCTCCAATAGCTAAATACTTGGATAAAAAACCGTCATGACCTTGTTCTGATAAAAGGTGAGAACGAATGGCTCTTGAGGTGGGAAGGATAGTAGTGACTGACATGTAATCCCTTATATTAGTAAGGTATTATAGTCAGTAAAAAAGAATAGTGACTTTAATTAGGCAGGTGCCTAGTACTCAAAAGCACTTTCATTACGGGTGTCTACTTTGAGGTTAAAATAACGCTCATTATCGCCCGCAACAACATGGGCTAAAACGTTCCATCGTCCAGCTAAAGGAAGTGATCCTATATGAAAAGTGTACAGCCCATTTTCAACGTTAGTAGGCTTTTCAAATGGTAGATCATTATTATGATCTCCAGGTCGGGTTACCATAATGTTTATTTTTGCATCATCAATAGCTCTGCCACTACTGTCAACCAGTTTGTAAACGACCATAGCATCCTCTTGCACAAAGGAGTGTGAGTGGTAACTTAAGTTGTATTTTTTATCAAAGTAGATCATAGCAGCTATAATGTCGTTTGCATTGGCATCATAATGGTGATAATCCTGCATGTCCATGTCACTCATCTCAACAGGATGTTTTACTGCTACAACGACGGTTGCTACAGCAGCTGCAACAATAAATAGTATAGATATAACAATGGCATAAGGCCAAACTCTTCCGTCTGAAGGTTTTTTACTCATTAGTACTCTCTTCTTTTTCTGCCGCTTCTCTTAATTTTGCACGTTTACGACCTCTAAAATATCCAAAAATGGCAAATAAAATTGTGCCATAAAAGATATAACGAACGATATCAACACCGACCTGATTGCTGTTCCCGGCCGCATGCTCAAGTGTCACATCGTAAGAAGCGGCAATTTCTTCAGCCGTCTCCGAATAACCACCAAACATCGCTACGGAATATTTACCCACTAAGTCTTTACCTTTAGCACGTTCTCCTAAAATCGGTAACACTACGCCACCGTAGTTACTTATCTCTTCTTTCACGTCATCAAAACTTCTGGCAAACATAATAGAACTAATTACAGCTCCTATGAGCGTAGCATTTGGACTTAAGATATGTCCACGGTCAAAACGTTTATATAGGTCTGGTGATGATGCAATGATCTGCACTTGCTTGGGCATCTCAGTAAAAGCGACAACCACAGTTGGTTCATTCTGCTGCTTGGCAATGCTCAGTGCATAAGATGCAATACTCTCATTGTTTTCAAGCTCACGAAGCATCACAAGGTAGAGCCGCACACCTGTTTTCTCATACAGCTCTTGGCCAATAGGATTGATCGCATCAGCGAAACTCTCTTTTTGAACAACATCATCCTGGTAAAGATACTCTGCAAAAAGTGAAGTGGAAAATAGCAGTGTGAGGATGAGGGCCGCTAGCCCTCGTGTGTTACGCAACTAGAAACCTAGCCTACGTATAAGTGACCCGGAGTCACAACAGCATACAGTGTATACATTGCCATGAAGAAAAGACCCCATGCCAACACTTTATCCATAATTTGAATCATCATGAACTCCTTATTTAACATTAACTCTATGAGCAACGTTGTCAGTACTGATCATTTTGATCGACTGAGCATCTTTAATCTCATAGTAGTTGTTAGCATTTCTCTGCTGAGCTGAGATTCCAGCTACAGTTAGTCCTGCAAGAATACTAAGTAGCAACAATGTTGCTATCAACATACCTGTTACACCATCTAAAACAAACAGACCTCTGTTTTCATTCATAATGGGCTCCTTATTTACTTAAGCTAGTGACATAAGCACTAACAGCTTCGATCTGCTTAGGGTTAAGACGGCTGAACGCTGGCATAGTACCAATAGAACCTTTTTTACCGTCTTTAAGTACAGAAGAGACTGTTGCTACATCAAAACCATTGATCTTAGGTCCGGCGAATGCCATACCTTCACCATGAGCACCGTGACAAGAGTTACAAGTACCTTTTTCAAAAAGCTGAGCACCTTCAGTGTCACTTTCGGGAAGTCCTGCAACCACATAGTCAACAAGTTTGTTAAGCTCAGCTTCGTCTGCAAATGAGTAGTTAAGACCCATTGGCATACCACCAGGGAAGTCAGTCTTCATGTTGTTAGCACCGTTCATAATAACGTGCATAACACTAGCTTTAGCAATACGGCTGTTAAGATCTGCTGCCTTACCATCGATACCATCAGCTGTTAGACCGTGACATACTTTACACTCTGCAAGAAAAACAGACTCACCCATAGCTACAAGCTCATCACCTTGAATACTTGCGTATTTGGCTTCAAACTTGGCGTTATGTGCCGCTGAGTCTTCATTGTACTCACCAATTTGTGAATATGCGTTTACCGGGTAACCTACCAGGAAGTACCACATACCCCAAATCATTGTTCCAAGCATAATAAATGCCCAACCCGCAGGAAGTTCATTTTTATACTCACCAATACCGTCCCAATTTTCGTCAGCAAGCTTACCAGACGCTGTGTCTGTCTGCATTTGACGAACATACTTGATTACAACAAATACTGTAATGATTACTAGTGCAACCGCGCCAGCAACTGCAAGTATGTTAACGATATCACCATTTAAACCGCCCTTTGAGCCGCCTACAGATAACCATGTAGCACCCAACATAACGACGGCAGTAATAATACCCGCTAAGGTTAACTTATTCATATTATTCTCCTACCTTTTTAGTCTCATCTTCAGAGACTTTGTTTACCGGTTCATCGGTAATGTCGTCATTAAGTGCCATATTGCTGTACGCTTCATAGTCTATACCGGCTACATCTTTTTTCTTACTATAAAGATGATAGATGTACGAATAAAGAGCCACTACCATAAAGACAGTGATTCCAAAGTAACCGTAGGCTTGAAATGTTGAAATATCCACTTAAGACGCTCCTCTTACTTTAAGCTGTTCATGTACGCAATAAGCGCAACGATCTCTGGGATCTTACCTGCAGCTACTGCATCTTGAACACTTTTGTCTTTCATATCTGCAGCTACTAACTTGGCCTCTTCCAATGCAGATGCCTGAGCATCTGACAATGTATCTGCAAGGACAACTGTCACTTTAGATCCATCTTTCATAGGAAGTGGTGTATTGTAAGGAACAGAGAAAACATTTTTAACTGTTAACTGCTCAGCATATGCTGTTTCAACATCTGCTTCATTTTCAAACAACCATGGGTAACCTGGCATAATAGAACCTGGTACTACTGACACAGGGTCTTTCATGTGGTTCTCGTGCCAGTCCGTCGTACGGTAGTTACCGACACGGTGAAGGTCTGGACCAGTACGCTTAGAACCCCAAAGGAATGGGCGGTCAAACGCGTACTCACCACTTAGTGAGTAATCGCCGTAACGATCTGTCTCAGCTTTGAATGGACGGATAAGCTGTGAGTGACATGCATTACAAGAGTTCTTGATATACACGTGACGACCAGCCAACTGAAGCGTTGTATAAGGTTTAGTACCGATGACAGGCTGTGATGCCTGTGCAAAGTTAGGCACGATCTCGATAAGACCTGCAAACGCGATTGTAACAAATACACCAACTGCAAAGAAGAATGGGTGTTTTTCTAACCAATGAAACATATTATCCCCTTTCCTTACGCTGCCATAGGTGAAGCGTTTTGAAGCTCATTCTCTTCAACGCGACGACCGGCAGTCATAGTTTTGTACATGTTCCAAGCAAATAAGAACATACCAATTAGGTAAAGAGTACCACCAACTGCACGGATTGTGTAGTATGGGTGAAGTACTGTAA
>JALWKG010000387.1 GCA_027081565.1 Helicobacteraceae bacterium | reverse complement strand
ATGAAAAAAGCCGTCAGTTTCTCAACCTGAAAAACAGTGGCGCCTTTGTACCTGCCTACTTTTTTGAGCACAGCTCGACCAAAGACAACGATCTTCACAAGTTCATCGACCCTGATGGACGAATACGAGGTATGTTGACCACTACCTCCTATGAGGCACGTGCTTTTGGTGTTAAAACAGGGTGTACAATCAATGAAGCCCTTCGTATGTGTCCAAACATCATCATCAAGCAGCCCAACATGAGACTCTATCAGGAGCTCTCACACAAGCTCAAACGCTTTTTACAAAAGCGTATCCCCGTTATTGAACAGGGCAGTATCGATGAGTTTTATGGTGATCTTGATGGATGGGTGGATGATGCCGAAGTCCCTGAGTTTATAACCGCACTTAAAAACGAAGCCCTGCTGGTGTTAGACCTTCCCCTCTCTATCGGTGCGGCCAACTCTAAGTATACCGCCAAGATGGCGACTAATGATGCCAAGCCTTTTGGAACGAAAGTTGTCTATCCTGATGATGTCCATGACTTTATCAAAGAGAAGCCCATTAAAGAGTTCCCCGGTATAGGAAGACGGACAGAGAAGGCACTTCTCTCCAGAGGCATCGTCACACTTGGAGACATCGCCCGCCATCCAGACATCTTCATGCACTCCACCAAATCACAAAAAGATCTTTATGAGCGGGTATGTGGTATCGACAAAACACCGCTTCAAGAGGAGCGCGAACGCAAGTCCATCGGGATCTCCCGCACCTTTGATCCTATTTATGACCGTCAGGAGATGCGACGCCGTGTCATTATCCTCTCACGACATCTCTCTCATGCGCTTATACGCATGAAAAAACACCCTACCCATTACAGCCTCTCCATACGCTATGAGCTTTCTCAAAAAGGCAACGCCGCCATCACACTTAACCGTCTCTTCAGCGAGCCATTTTTAAGAACCACCCTGCTCGATCTTTTTGAAAAAGCGGACATCCACAGAGAACTCAAAGTGATCCGCATAGGTCTCTCCTGTTCTGCCTTCACCCAAAGCAACCATCACACCTTCTCTCTACTCGAATACGAAGAGGACACCAAACAACACAAGCTCACCCAAAGTACCTCAAAACTTCGTGAGAAGTATGGCTTGGATACATTACAATGGGGTAGTGAACTTTAATCTCGTTTTACACTATACCCCTCGAATTTCCAATACAAAGCATCATGTTCTGTATTTAAATTGACAAAACCAACAAAGATCTGAACAACAGGTTTAGCCATCTTGGAGTGATATTGTTCTATCTTTTACTAAAGCGCACTAGTCCCTCTTCTTATAAGTCATAAAATTCATTTCAATATCCCCTATTATTTTGTAACATCTTACTTTCTCAACACTTTTATGCCATAATAATTCAAATAAAATAAAGGCACTCATATTAGTACTGCAATGCCATCGCTTTTACAACAGTTTCGATCTTTTCACACCCGAAACTTCCCTAACTCTCTTGAAGAGTCCATAGACTATTTCTCGGTCTTTGGAGGTCTGGGGTGGGAGATCGATACCGATGTGCCATTGACGGAACTTATACAAGAGCTCATCTTGGAAAACTATGGGCATCTTCATAATCAAGTCTCTTTTTACACTCTTGATGACCCACTCTATCACACGATCTTGACGGCTATCGCCCGAGGAGACCGTCGTACCCACTCTGCCTACAAAAGAGCACATATCTCTCAAAGTGTGGGTGATGCGGCAGTAGAGTACCTCTGCCGTAGCGGCATCTTGAAGATGGAGTATTCCAGAGAAGTTCCACCTCAACGTGAATACCCCCACCAAAAACTCAAAAAAGAGGTCGAAAGACATCAGATCTCAGACAAACTGCTCTTCACCTCACCATTTTTGCGTTTTTGGTTCGCCTTTGTTGCACCCCTGCACAAGAGTATTGAAAATGGGGACTACACACAAGTGCTGCAACGATTTCAAGAGCATGAACAGAGCTTCTCAAGCCTTCTCTTTGAAAAACTTTCTATAGCCTTTTTAAAAAAGCACTGTGTTGATGACCCTATTATAGAGGTTGGAAGCTACTGGGACAGACAGGTTGAGATCGATGTGTTGGCTAAAAC
>JALWKG010000386.1 GCA_027081565.1 Helicobacteraceae bacterium | reverse complement strand
ACTTTCGCCTCTCCGACCAGTTGTGCACCGACCTCTTGAACATTATAAGGCTTCACACACAGAACAACACTTTTAGTATGGATGTCAAAACCATTTAAGAGTGACTTTTTAACTGAACAGCCTAAAGCAGCTTCAAAAGCATCAAGTTTTGCCATCGATCGGCCAGCAACTTCGATCTCGAAAGTATCTTTAAGACCCTGAGCTATAGAGAGCGCCATATTGCCGTTGCCTATAAATGTGATCGTCTCTTTCATAACAGACTACACTTTTAAAGAGAGAAGATAATTCACTACGTTGTCTACAAAGGCATCATGCTTGCGATCTTTACCATAAGCTATGTAAAGCTTTCGCTCGATCTTTTGACCTTTAATACGTGCTTCAAACAGTGTACCATTTGCCAACTCATCTTGAATGACATGACGCGAGATCACAGAGACAATAGGACGTGCTGCATCTTTAGGAGAGCGTAAGATTGACTCTTTAATAGCAGTAGGACTCTGAACCACACCAATAACATTGAAACTCGCACACTCAACACCGATCTCATCAAAAGCCTCAGAAGTCAAACGGCGTGTATGTGACTTCTCATCACGACAGATCCAGTCAAAAGTGTACATATCATCGCGACGCAGTTGCTTGATTATGGGCTGATTAGAGAAGATGACCAACTCGTCATCCATCCACTCTCTGTAGATGATCCCATCTCTAAAGATCGGAGACTCAATTAAAGCGATATCGATCTTTTTGTCTTCTACTGCGTCAATGATCTCTTCGGACATTCCTACATTCATATAGACTTCGTTGTTGATCTTCTCTTTGATCGCACCTAAAAAGCGTGGCATGATATAGTTACCAATGGCGTATGAAGAACCTAAAATAAAGGTAAAATCTTTGTTGATGATCTTTAAAAGATCTTTTTCACTGGCACTGATCGCTTTTTCAAGACGAACTGCAATACGGTAAAGGTCTTCACCTTCTTTGGTAAGTTTAATACCATTTTTTTTACGTTCAACGATCTTTGTGTCAAGATACTCTTCTATAAACTTGATCTGTTGTGTGACTGCTGGCTGAGAGATTCCCAGTTTCGCTGATGCTTTCGAAAAACTTTTCTCTTTGATCACCGTTAAAAAGGTGTGAAGTTTTGCAAAATCTTTTAACATAAGCTGTCCTTCTCTGTAAGATAATTATAACTATAGGCATTATAACGCACAATTATAAATAGCAACGTACATTTAAATAATCAATGCTTATTAATCTAACAATACGTATATAACAATAGCAAATGGTAACTATAATAGAAAAGCCTATATTATTTAAAAGTGAAATATAACAAAATGCCATGTCAACCGGTTATTTAAACCTATTTTGCTATAATCTAAAGATAACATAGAAACAATCTAGCATAGAGAAAAAAGAGACATGGATAAAATATTTAACACTTTAAATGCGTCACAAAGTGCCGCTGTCAAGCAGATAGATGGTCCGCTACTTATTTTAGCGGGTGCAGGTAGCGGTAAGACAAAGACCATCACCTCTCGTTTAGCGTATCTTCTTGATGTTGTAGGTATCGCTCCTAACAACACCTTGACACTGACCTTTACCAACAAGGCAGCCAAAGAGATGCAAGAGCGTGCTTTTGCCATGATCAATCCTACCTCTTATCCTCCACTTTTATGTACCTTTCATAAGTTTGGACTCCTTTTTTTAAAGTTTCACATCCATCTTCTCAACCGTCAAAACAACTTTGTTGTAATCGATACAGATGATAAAAAAAAGATCATCAAAAGGATCAACGCGGAACTGCCACTGCCCCTGATCGCCAGCGAGATCTCCCGTTATAAAAACTCACTGATCTCTCCTGGTGAGGCCTATGCACAGGCAGAACTTAAAAACTATAAACAGATTGCCAAGATCTACGAAGAGTATGAAACCTATCTTCATGAAAACAATTTGGTAGATTTTGATGATCTTTTAGCCCTTACCTACCGTCTTTTAGACGAGAACAAACAACTTGCTGAAGAGACCAGTGCCAAGTATCAGTACATTATGATCGATGAGTACCAAGATACCAATGAACTGCAGTTTAGACTTCTTAAAAAACTTTGCA
>JALWKG010000385.1 GCA_027081565.1 Helicobacteraceae bacterium | reverse complement strand
GATCATAGAAGCATGTGATGGCATTATGGTGGCAAGAGGGGACTTAGGGATCGAAGTCCCTTACTATGAAGTGCCTGCTATTCAAAAAAAGATCATCAAAAAAGCCAATGAAGCGAGCAAACCGGTGATCACTGCCACACAAATGTTGCTCTCTATGACGGAGAGTGAGACTGCCACACGTGCCGAGATCTCTGACATCGCCAATGCCGTTTTAGATGGAACAGATGCGGTGATGCTTTCAGAAGAGAGTGCCATAGGACATGATCCGGTGTTGGCAGTAGAGACCATGTTTAACACGATCAGAGCAAGTGAAAAGATGTACGCTTATGACAAGTTCTCCAACTTCAGTATGAATGATGAGATGGATGTGATCGATGAATCTGCTGTACTTCTTGCAGACAACCTTAATGCAACCGCACTTTTGGCCCTGACCACCTCAGGACAGTCTGCAAAAAAGTTGGCCCGTTACCGACCCAAAAAAGCGATCTTGGCTATTATGCACGATGAACGTGTGGCACGCTCTTTGAGTATTGTCTGGGGTGTTGTCCCTGCCTTTGTGGTAGAAGAAAGTACATTGGAATCCATGATGGGACAGGTGATCAAGCGAGGCCTGCAAAACAGTGTCTTAGAGAGAGAAGGGTGTTATGTATTGACAGCGGGTGATCCTGTAGGTGTCGCGGGAACAACAAACAGTATTCGTATTTTACGTCAACATGAGATGCAGCATTTTGAAAGCATTTGAGACGGCTGCGTGTTAAAAAGTATCTGAATCTCTGCTTTTGTCTTTAAGATGCTGGTGGATATGATGGATGTTTTGGTGCTCGGGGTGCTCTATATAGTGACTTCCTAAAAGCTGTCGTAAACGGTTGAGGTTAAAACGCCAAAAATGCTCTTTTTCAAAAAGAGGATGGCTTTTCATCTCTTCGACTAAATCCTCCTCTTCAAGAGCACCTTTTGAGATACTTTCGTACATGATCTGCTTGAGTGTCTGTGTAGAATCTTGGTTAGTGTCATCATCAACGAGGGGTTTGCTGGGCATAAATGCGTAGAGCTTCCAACCACTCAAACCCACTCCCAATATAAATGCGACCATCATACCGATCTCTATATTTGTCATAGTCTGGATCCTTTATGGCGTATTGTTTCTTCTATAGCCTTTAAAGTATCTTAACATAAGGCGCTAGCGTGATATCAAGATACAAAGAGAAAAGGCGTTAGGATATACTCGCCCTTCAATTATAAGGAAATTTTATGAAGTATCTTTTTTTATCCCTTTTTCTACTCCTTTTTATAGCTTGCAATGACAATACAAGAGACCCATATGTGGCGGAGGTTTTTGAAAAGAACAATACTAGAGTGTTACCTCTCTCTCCCGCACCCATACAGTTTCAGTCACTATGGAATGAAGTCACTTCAGATCCTGAGACTACACTGCCTCAAGAGACGGTCTCTTATGAAAAGCTTTTTGATGGGGTACGCGACCTTATCTCTGAAGATGCCCACCGTACCTTGGAAGATCATGCTGACTTGCTTGAACCTTTTGAGAAGTTGGCCCATCCTAATGGCGTCTGTCTAAAAGGGGTGTGGCATATAGACACTCCAAGTCCCTATAGTGGTTATTTTGCTTTAGGAAGTGAGGCTCTGATTATAGCAAGAGCCTCTACGGCCTTGAGTGCGACAAAACGAGGCGAGACCAGAGCCTTTGGTATGGCTGGAAAACTTTTTGCGACTACTGATCCTTTGGAAGAGGTGTCATGGTACAGTGCCAACTTTTTTGTTATAGATGACTTGGGTGGTACGGATGCTGAGTACTATACAGATGTGCAACTCACCAATGAACCTGATGTCAGCTTTACAAGCAGTGTCTTCTCTGCTTTAGCCTATGGGCTGAAGGTGGCCAGTGCCTTTAGTGATGCAGATAAAAACTCAGGCATACGTCAACTTTACGAGATCTCTTCTCTTGGTGAGCAAGATCAGAGTGCGGTGGTAACACCGCGATGGATGAAGATCGAGGCAGAAGAGAACCAGACCAAGTTTGGTGTGGGTGACTTTAGAGATGAGTTTGTACTGCACGATGGTGAAAAACTGGTGTTTCTTATCTCAGTTGCCAGTA
>JALWKG010000384.1 GCA_027081565.1 Helicobacteraceae bacterium | reverse complement strand
CCATGACACCGGCAGAGAAGAGTTTTTTAAGTCCTGCCACGCGGATCATATAAAACTCATCCAGGTTGGTTCCGTAGATGGCCAGAAATTTCAGACGTTCTAAAAGAGGTTGTGTCTCATCTTGTGCCTGTTTGAGCACACGGGTGTTGAACTGTAGCCAAGAGAGTTCACGGTTGTTATAGTGTTTGGGGTCTTTGAGGTTTATCATAAGGTACTCTTACGTTATAAGTTATGGCGATTATAACACAAGGGTAGCAAACAGCGTGTTTGTAGCAAAGTTTAGAAGGTGTAGGTGTGTAATATTCACTATAGCTTGATATACTTTCGTCATATCAGGAGGAAGATAATATGACCATAATGCAGATTATATTACTAGGGGCTTCGGCTTTTTTTGCTTTTAAGATCTATGAACACATGCAGGGCTTGCAAGACCCTGAAGAGTCACAAAACAGTGACAATGTTATGGAGGAGAAAATCGATGTAGATGCATTGGTTGAAGAGGCGGACAAGGCTTATGATGCAGGGCATCTCTTAGAGGCGAGAGAACTCCTTCAAAAAGCACATGATCATGCGCGTGATATCCCTGAGCTTTCTAACCGCTTGGGTTTTGTCTTGGGTCAGATGGGAAATCATGCTGAGGCTTTAAAGATGTACAACCATGCCTTGACGCTGAGAGAAGATGATGTGACCCATCTTGCCATCGCTTCACAGTTACGTGAACTTGGACGTTTGGATGAAGCGCAAGAACATTATAAGCGGGCTATAGAGCTTGACCCTGAGTATGAGGTGACTTATTTCAATTATGCAAACCTCTTGGTTGATATGAAGCGTGTGGCAGAAGCGAAGATGATGTATGAAAAGGCTTTAGAGATCGCCCCTGATCTTGATGCAGCAAGAGAAGAGTTGGAGAAGCTTAATGATAGATAGACAAGCGCGTTTGGCTGTGCTGATCGATGCAGATAATGCACAAGCGAGTATTGTTGATGGTCTTTTAGGTGAGATCGCACAGTATGGTATAGCAAGTGTAAAACGGATCTATGGTGACTGGACCGATACCCGCCTCAAGGGGTGGAAAAGTGCACTTTTGGAACATGGTATCAATCCTGTTCAGCAGTTTGCTTACACAACCGGTAAAAACGCAACGGATTCGGCCTTGATAATTGATGCGATGGACCTTTTGTATACGGAGAAGTTAGATGGCTTTTGTATCGTTTCAAGTGACAGTGATTTTACCCGTTTGGCCAGCCGCATACGTGAGGCAGGTCTAAAGGTCTATGGTTTTGGTGAGAAGAAGACACCTAAGGCTTTTATGAGTGCCTGTGACAAGTTTATCTATACAGAGATCCTTCGTAAAGATGAAGAGAACCAAGAAAATAAGCAAAAACGTCCGGTGAGTAAGACCCAAAAACCTGACCTGCGTGTTTTGAATATCTTGCGGCATGCGGTAGATGACACAGTAGATGAAGCAGGCTGGTCTCACTTGGGCTCTGTGGGGCAGAACATCTTGAACAAAACACCAGAGTTCGATCCTCGTAACTATGGTTTCAAAAAATTACGCGACCTTTTAGAGAGTACCAAACTTTTTGAGTTTAAAGATGTTGATCCTCTTGTACATAACAGCGGTGTCAGAGTTCGTGTCAAAAGAAAAAGGAGTTATGAATGAAACTTTCCACGATTTACCAACATCTGGACGCTCTCTCTCCTTTTGAGAGTCAAGCTTCATGGGATAATTCTGGTCTTATTATGGGAGACTTTGATCAAGAGGTCTCTCAGATCGTTGTCAGCATCGATATTGATGAGGCTCTGATCACTGAAGTAGAAGAGGGAACACTGATCATTACCCATCATCCTCTTATCTTTAGTGGGATCAAGTCTATGGACTTTGCAACCTATCCTAGTAAACTTTTGAGTCTAATGATGGCTAAAAAAATTGCCAACATCGCAATGCATACTAACTTTGATTTGAGTCACCTGAACCGTTATGTGGTAGAAAAAGTACTTTCAGAGCGTGTGATCGAGGAAGCACCTTATCTACTCTACTTTGAAGTGGATACTACTTTTGATGATTATGTAAAAGTGCTAAAAAGTTCTTTTAATCTCCAGCAGACCAAGGCAGTCGTCGCCCATGACAGAAAGATAAAACGTGTGGCACTCTGTACAGGTTCAGGTGCCTCTATGATCAAAGATGTGGAGGCTGACCTCTTTTTGACAGGAGACATCAAATACCATGATGCCATGGAAGCTAAAAGCTTGGGTTTGAGTATGTTAGACATCGGTCATTATGAAAGTGAGCGTTTTTTTGGTGAGATATTGGCAACAGATTTGAAAATTTTAGGATTAACGGTTATAATTTCATCATCAGAAAACCCATTTACCTATTTGTAGATGGGCAGTGCCCTATTAAAGGGACTCTTACCCACTTTTTTGCAGTGATTAACTGCGCATTTTAAGGAAAAAGATTGAACAAGCACCTACAACAACTTATTGACCTCTCTAAAGTTGACAAAGAGATCGACGCATTTGAACCACAGATCGAAGAAGCAAATATTAAGTACGAAGCAGTATTGGCTAAAAAAGAGAACTTGATGACGGAGATCGCTACACTTGATGAAGAGTCAAAAGCTGAGCAGATCAAAAAACAGAAAAATGAACTTCATATTGCAGAACTTTCTGCTAAGTTAGAAGAGAACAGCAAAAAAAGTGGCGATGTTAAGACCGAACGTGAGATGAAGTCACTGCAGCTTGAAGAAGAGATCGCCAAAGAGCAGGTCGCTTTTGCAAACGAAGAGATCGAACGTCTTGAAAAAGTGATCGAGAACAAGCAAGCGAAGATCGCAGAACTTCAAGCACAGATGGAAGAGATCGATGCAACACTTTCTACTGTAAAAGAAGAGGTAGATGCTAAGTTGGCTGTGATCAACAAACAGCGTCAAGAAGTTTTCGAAGCCAAAGAGAAATTGGTCTCTCAGATGAACCAAAAAGGTCTTTCGTTTTATCAGAAGATTCGTCGCTGGGCTAAAAACACAACTGCAGTGGAAGTTAAAAACCAAGCTTGTATGGGATGTTATATGGTCATCAATGACAAGGTCTATGCTGAAGTGATCAAAGGTGAAGAGATTACTAACTGTCCACACTGTGGTCGTATCCTTTACATAGAGCCTTCTACTGAGGCTGCTGAAGCATAATCACCTTCAGACAAAAAGAGGTGTTAATGTGAAACCTTTTACACTTCTGTACTTCTCTTTAGCTGCAGCGCTCCATGTCGCAGCGATCCCCTTTTTACTGCTTTTATCATTTAAAAAGAAATATAGAGAGGCTATTCCTGCCCGGTTTTTTCTAAAAAGAAACAGCAGATTCCAAAAAAACGACCTCTGGTTCCACGTCTGCTCTCTGGGCGAAGCTCGTGCACTGAAACCTCTTTTAGAGCAGTTGGAAGGTCGTGATATCTCGATCTCTACAATTACACAGACTGGCCATGGAGAAGCGGAGAAGTATAAGGCAGAAGTGCGATACCTGCCTTTTGAGTCACTGCTGCCATTTTGGGTAAAAAAGCATCAGTTTTTAGTAGTACTTGAGGCGGAGTTTTGGTACCTTCTTTTTGCTGTTGCTCGTGCTCGGGGTGCCAAGGTGGTACTGCTTAATGCTCGCATGACAGAGCGAAGTTTTCCAAAATATATGAAGGTACGTTGGCTCTACAAAAGAATGTTCGATCGTGTGGACAAGCTCTTTTGTCAAAGTGAGGCAGACAAAAAACGTTTTGCAGCCTTGGGTGCAAAGCATATTGAAGTGGTTGGTAATATCAAACTGGCACAAGAAGTTGTGCATACCAGAGATTACAAAAAACCGATGGTTGAGACTATCGTGGCAGCAAGTACCCATGAAGATGAAGAGGAACTCATACTTGAGGCATTTTTAGAATATAGGCTTGAGCACCATGCCAAGTTGATCGTGGTACCACGGCATCCAGAGCGTTTTGATACTGTGTATCGACTGCTTGAGAATTTGTGTGGCGAAGAGGTCACCTGCTCTCGCTGGAGTGAGACTCAAAACCTTAGCACGGACATCATTTTAGTTGATGCTATGGGTGAGCTTAACAACATCTATGCTATTAGTGATGTAGCGATATTAGGTGGTGCTTTTAGAGAAGATGTGGGGGGCCATAACCCGCTGGAACCTGCCCACTTTGGATGTAAGATCATCACAGGACAATATGCTTTTATGCAGCAAGAGCTTTTAAAATATGTACATAATGTACAAGAGATTCCTAACGATACGCTCTTGGAAGCTCTGAAGAAGACGACGTCAATGGAAAAATCCTATGTTGATGAAAAGATCGATTTAGAGAGTATAATTAGGTATTTAAATCACCAATAATTGGTGTAAAACAGAAGATATAAGGAAACAATTTTGGATTATAGTAAAAAAAGAAGAGCATCAGAACAGCGTGCTAAAAATAAAAAAGATGAGGGTAAAGCGAAGGTGAGAGCCAAAGCTTTTGCTAAGGCAGATGCTAAAAGAGCCCCTAAAAGTAAAAAACGTGTGACAGTAGAAGATGATATTTACATGCAAGAGGGTGGTACTACTACGCGTAGCAGTGGAGAGATGGAAAAGGCATATAAGCTTTTAGCCATACAGGAGTCTATTTCAAACTCTCAAGCCAAAGCCCTGATCGATCGTGGTCTGGTCTATGTGGCTAACCGTAAAGTAACGGTGGCACGTGGAGAACTTCCTGTAAAGACGACTTTTAATGTTCAAGAGATCGCCAAGGCTAAGATCATCTATGAAGACGCTGACCTTTTGGTTGTTGACAAACCAGCTTTTTTAAATACAGATGAGGTCGAGCGTCAATACCCAGATGCCCAACTTTTACACCGTTTGGACCGTGAGACCAGTGGTGTCTTGATCTTGGTGAAAGATGAAGATTATCGTATCAAAGCTATAGGTGAATTTAAACGTAACAAGGTCTATAAAGAGTATACCGCTTGGGTAGAAGGACAGTTCATCGAAGAGATCGAGATCGACAAACCGATTTTGACGGAAAAGCGACACAACAAGGCTTTTTCCAAGATCTCGACTAAGGGAAAACCGGCACACTCTACAGTGACTCCGGTAGAGGTGGTTGGAAAATACTCTAAGGTCAAAGTGGTGATCCGTGAAGGACGTACCCATCAGATCAGATGTCACTTGCGTTCGGTTGGCTTTCCTATAGCCGGAGATGAGCAGTATGGTGGTCGCCGTGCCAAACGTGTGATGTTACATGCCCGTAAAGTAGAACTTATGGGTCACACCTTTGTGGCAGATGAACCTAAGATCTTTGCACACTACTCTTCATAAATAAAAGCACCGTGGTAGATGCGGTGCTCTCCTCTTACACATTGTACGCCATCAATAAAGCAGCTTAGGTTTCAAGAGCTGTTTAATTGGTAGCGTAATAGCAACACTATGGGCTATTGCCCTCTTTTTATGATAGGCTTAAGTCTATTAAAAAAAGTGTATGATAATATTGTTATTAAATTACGTTATCGGAAGTGCCTATGCAACACCTTTTTGCAATGACTGCCTTGTTACTATCAACTTTTTTGTGGGCCACAGAAAACGCACAAGTAGAACAGAACCTCTTGATCATGAAGATACTTGGTGTGGTGATTATTTTATTGATCATTATGCCTTTTGCTATGTCAAAGATCCAAGCCATGGCACCGAAACCTCCCAAGCGTACAGTAAAGCCTTTTGTAGAAGAGGAAGATGAACCTGTAAAAAAGAAGCGAAAAGTGCTTGAAGAAGAGAAGAAAGAAGCAGCCGACCCGATTATTGCAGAGACAGAAGCACTTCTGTATGAGTATAGCGTCCATGAAGATAAACGCGCGATGATGATGCCACTGTTTCGTTGTTACCTTGAGCTGCAAAAGGGGCGTATTGCGATGCAAACCGGTTCTTTCGATCTGAATACGGTACTTAACAACGTGATGGATCAGGTTCACAAGTTAAATGAAGAGCGTAATTTCGAGATCGTTTTTGACATTGATGCCAATGTACCTCCTAAGATCATTGGAGATGAAGCACGTCTTGAAGAGATCCTTCTGAACATGATTAAAAACGTAGTCCTTCAGACCAGCTCTTACATGATCGAACTCAAGATCAGACGTTTGAACCTTGGTGATAATGCCTTACACTTAGAGTTTTATATCCCTTACAGTGTTGATAACTATGAAGAGGACAAACTCGACATCTTTACACCATTTATCAAAAACAAGATCCAAAGTTCACTCGAACTTTATATTGCAAAGTGCTATGCAGAGTTGATGCATGGAGATATTACTTTTGAACGTGTGGGTGAAAATGACAGTGCCTTTGTCATTAATGTCAAAGTCTATATGCCAAACCCTAATGAGTTACGTCATTATCGTCTCCCATCGACGACGATGATTAACCATAGCGTTTTGATTGTGGATGATCATCATGAGTCTGCAGTTGCGGTTAAAAAGATGTTTGAGTACTTTAAAAACAGTGTGGATGTCCTCTCTTCAAAAGAGCTCTTTTTGGCGATTGAGATGTTGGATGATTATGATATTGTGGTTATACAAGAGCGTTTTTATGCCAAAAAACTTAACGAAAAGCTTCAAAGTATTAAGTCTGAGCGCAGTATTAAAGCTGTTTCTTTGAACCGTAACGAAGGCTATGAACACAGTGATCCAACAACATTGGCAGTTTTAGATGGTGAATTGACGAAGCCTGTCACTGTACAGAAAGTTTTTGATCTCCTTGTATCTCTCTATCAGGAATAGAGAAGGTGAATGCACTTTTACTTGAATATATAGGTTTGAGTCTTGGAGAAAGTGCGGTTGCCTTGCTTCTGAGCAGCGCACTATTTATAGCGGGTCTCTTTTTTTTACGCAATCGTGAACTACTTAAGGAGATCTCGCAACTACGCCTACAAGTAGCGCAGATCGCTTTAGACAGAGAGAGTCTACTTGCGTTTCAAAGCTCAGTAGAAGAAGAGGGGCATTTAGACGTCACACTTCCTAAGGAAAGTACTCAGGGAAAAAACTCGCTTCTACAACAAGAGTTGGAGGCCTATCTTTTACAAAAGGCACAAGAAGACTCATTAGCAGAAGAGGCTTTTATGGATCTGAGCGTGGGCTTTGTGGATTTCTTGAGAGTCAAGGCAGGAAAAATAGAGCTCGAGGTGGTGCCCTTTAGCCTTAACACACTCTTTAATGAACTCTCTATCAGTCTGCGATCACAGATGGCTCGAACTGGAGTAGAGCTTGTTTTTGACATCGCTGCAGACATCCCTCCTAAACTAACAGGAGACAAGTCTCATATAAGATTGTTACTTTTTCATATTATCTCAAATGTTATTCACAATGCAGTAACATCTCAGTTGGTGTTGGAGGTTAAGTGTCATAAGGATGGCGCGTCAGTCACTCTTTATTTGGCTATTAATGGTATGCATCTTGAGGCACTTAGTGATGAAAGTCAGCTTTTTGTCCCGTTCTCTGGGGATGGTGTTGATGAAAGCATGCAGATAGAGTTTTATATTGCAAAACAACTTTCCAAGATGATGGAAGGAGATGTGAAAGCTACTCTCAGTTCTATTAACGAGGTCTCTTTTCAAATAGAACTACATCTAAAAGCTTCTGATCCAGATGAAAAACGCTATTACCATCTGCCCTCACGTACTATGATCGGGCATAAGATCTTGATCGTCAATGACAACACAGTCTTGGCCAAATCAATTAAAAATATGTATGAGTATTTTCAAAATGAGGTGAGCATACTGCAAAACAGTGATTTTGAGAGTAATGTTGATGTGATCACAGCTTATCATACGACAGTGATAGATAAAGGTGCTTTAACGCTCTCTGTTTTAGAAAAGATACGCGCGATAAAAAGGGCAGAAAAGAGTAATGTGGTTGCTCTTTTAAGTGCTAAAGATGTGGTCTCTTATGAGATGCCTTATGGGGCAGTGGACCAACTCTTGGTGAAGCCTGTTACCATTCAAAATGTTTTCAACACGATCATAGCTTTTGAAAACAGCAGTGATGAGGCACAAGGTATACAAGAAGGTGTCTCTAATTTTGACACTACCCTCTTTCAGGTCTATGAAGGAAGACGGGTGCTTTGTATAGAGAGTGAGCGAACAACCCAGAAAGCATTTTTAAAACTCTTAAGGTCTTCTGGTATAAATATCAGTATGGCCAAAACAGCACAAGAGGGTCTGTGGATGTTAGAAAAGATGCCGACCTTTGATCTGGTACTTATTGGTGAGGAACTTAATGATGAAGCTAAGATCTCATTAACAGAAAAAGTAAGAGCTATGCGTCGTTATAAAGGTGTTCCCATCATTGTCATGGCTAAGATGACACCGGTAGAGGTGGCACCAGGTGTAGACCAATATCTCAAAAAACCTATAGATGGAAGTAATCTGAACATCTTCTTTAGACACTACCTTGGTACAGACCAGAGTGCGAGTGTGTTGCAAGAGAAGGTGAGACCTAAAGCAGGCTATATTAATAGTGTTTCTTTGGCAGCACGTAATGGCTATGAGATGGCAAGTTATGATGAGGTACTTTATAGTGATATTTTAAAAGAGTTTATGAAGATGTATGGGGACTCTGCACAGAAAATGAATGCAGCTTTGGTCAAAGATGATCTGAGTGGAGTCCAGAAGATGTGTCTTGATATCAAAGGGGTGAGTGCTAACATCGGAGCGTTAAGGCTTTCAAGCATCGCAGCACAGATTCATGCCGCGATTACCAAAGGTAAAGCGAAGGACTTAATGCTCTTAGTGAATCAGTACCAACCAGAGTTGGAAGATGTCAAAAAAGAGATTGAAGCCTATCTTCAGACGAAGCCACTCTAAGTAGAGAGTCCACTTCCCTTTCTAGGTGTATTAGTCGCCTTTTACAAAGAAATATTTAGTTATAATCCGCTAATTTTATATGCTTGTAATAAGATACAGCACAACACTTTATTGGGCCAGTTGGCCTACCTGGAGAAGATATGTTTGAAACATTAACTGACTCGTTTACATCGGCCATTAAAAAGATCCGTTTTAAGGATGATGAAAAAGCACTGAAAAAAGCACTGACTGAACTTAAAAAGTCTCTACTTAAAGCAGATGTTCATCATGGTGTGGTCCGTGGTCTTATCGCGGAAGTAGAACACAAAACTAAACTTGCCGGTATCGGTAAAGATCAATTTTTAGATGCTATGCGTGAGAGTCTCAGTGCCATATTGAATGTTGAAGGGAACAAAGGCTTTGTATTTGCTGCAAATCCACCAACCGTTATCTTGAT
>JALWKG010000383.1 GCA_027081565.1 Helicobacteraceae bacterium | reverse complement strand
AGAAACGTTAGTATCTGCTGATCATGATTTGATTGTAGAATGTGTCCGTCCCAGTGGTTTTTTCAATGCAAAATCTAAAAACCTGAAGCTACTTTCAGAGCATATTATAGAGAGTTTTGGTGATTTCGAGTCATTTCAAGAGCAAGTCTCCCGCTCATGGCTTTTAAAACAGAGAGGCATCGGACCAGAGAGTGCGGATGCCATACTCTGTTATGCCTGTGGACGAGAGGTGATGGTTGTGGACAAATATACTCAGCAGTTGTTGACAGCACTTGGTTATGATTTTGATGATTATGAGGAGGTTCAGTCGTGGTGTCTACAAGGTTTCAAAGGCGAAAACCTTCATGAACAGTATGCACGGTTTCATGGGATGATCGTGGAGTATATGAAACGGTACAAAAAAGGAGGTCATGTTGACCTTTCTCCCTTTACAACCCTTTAGAATAATCTCTTAAAGAACTCTTGTGGTACAACACTGGTTACGGCCATTCTCTTTAGCATTATAAAGCTCTTGGTCGGCTAAGAGGTAAAGTGCTTCGATGGTGTCAATTTTAGCGGGTGTCACAGTCGCTATACCGATACTGACAGTTAAGACTTCTGAGACAGTAGAACGTTTATGCTCGATCTTTAACCCCTCTATGAGTTTTAAGATGGATTCTGCATGTCTTTGTGAACGATCAGGATCTTCTGAAAGTATGACCCCACCAAACTCTTCACCCCCAAAACGAAAAACAAAATCATCATGACGCTGCACATGCTTTTTAATAGCATCAGAGATCGCAATAAGAGCTTTATCCCCAGCGATATGACCATAATAGTCATTATAGTGTTTAAAAAAGTCCACATCTAAAATGAAAAAAGTGAGGTAAAGTTTGTTGCGCTTGGCAATAGAGATGACCTTAGGCATGACCTCATTAAAGTAACGTCGGTTATAAAGAGTTGTCAGTGGGTCAGTGATAGAGAGTTGATGTAGCTTTTCTATGTATTCCTTCTCTTTTGCTCGCACTTCAATGAGCTTAAAGTCAGACTTTTCGAGGGCGCGTTCATGCATATATAGCATATAGACCAAGATGTTTGATGCAAAGAAAAAACGTAAAAAATCATGGTTGCCCCAGGCACCATTGTCCCATATGCCTATATTGATATAAGCCATAAAAAATGCGAGGGTATAAAAGCCTAATGAGAAGTAGAGACCATTTTGCTTTCCGTTGATGGAGAAGGCGATGATAGGAACAAATATACTCCAAATAAGTCCAAAATGATCATTTCCTTTAAAGTAGACAAAAAGAAGGAAAAAGAGGATAAAAGAGGCGGTAGTGATAAGGCTTGTGCGTTGAAGATCATGATGGACCTGCAACTGGTAAAGCCCATAAATAGAGATGAAAAATCCAAAAAAATCGATAGCTGCGGTAAGGTACTCGTCCATATGTAGATTTAAAAAAAAGAAAAAGGTGGTACTGACTAAAATGGCGATCAAAACAAAGTTTGTCATGAGGATACGTCGAAAACTTCGATTATCAAGATAGTTGACAGAAGGAATAAAAAACTGTTTTATCTTTTTGGTTAGCATACTTAATTCTAGCACAATTTGGCACGCTTATACGCTAAAATGAGAGAATAATTTTTTAAACCAGCCAAAACCGACGTTAAGGGTCATCATGTCATTTCAAAACTTCAAACTTTCAGAAGCTATTTTACAGGCTTTGTCCGAGGCCTCGTATACTACGCCTACCCCCATACAATCTGCAGTGATCCCACTTGTCTTGGAGGGTAAAGATATTATGGCCAAAGCACAGACCGGTAGTGGAAAAAGTGCCGGTTTTGTCTTACCACTCTTGGAACTTCTGGATGAACGAAGAGGTGAGGGTAAAAAAGCGAAGATCAAGGTTTTGGTCCTGACACCTACAAGAGAATTAACCCTGCAGGTAGCTGAAACTTTTGAAAGTTTTGGAAAACATTTAAGTGTAAAACCCAAGGTGGTCAGTATCATTGGTGGTGCGAGCATAGGTGATCAGCTCTACAAGGTCCAGCAAGGTTGCGATGTGCTTGTTGCAACCTCAGGACGTTTTTTGGATGTCCTCAGTAAAAAGCAGATGAACCTCTCTCATCTGGAATTTCTAGTTTTAGAT
>JALWKG010000382.1 GCA_027081565.1 Helicobacteraceae bacterium | reverse complement strand
GCTATTTTAGAAGAGCCTATGATCATCAAGGCTACTGAACTTTTTGAAGCCACTAAAATAACTATCCAAAATAAAGTCTAGTGAAAGATCTCAACCACTCATTTTTTCATGAACGTCTTCTCTCTTTTGAAGATGGTGCCTATGATGTTTTGTATGACAACAAACGTTATCTTTTTCGAAAAGAGAGCCACCTTGATGGTAAGCTGATCAAAGTCTACGCAGAAGAGTTGGGCAACACAAACTTCATCAGTCTCAACTACTATCCACAGACGGCTAACGGACTTTTAAAACCTTGCGAGATGCCTGATGAAAAGGTCATCGACTTTGTTTTGAGATGCCACCTCATTTATAGTAATAGCAAAAACATAGTTTGCAGTGCTACTTTCAAATAAAAATCATAATTACACAAGCATATTTTTATATTTGGGTGCTATTTTAGCAACCATTTTTCTGAACTTGCTATAATTCTTTAATCATAAACTTTTAAAGGAATTGGCAATGCAAATCAATTACGGCCCATATAAGATCAGAGCACATGAACTCGATCAGAAATTGACGGTTCAAGTAACTTCAGACTTAGGTGAAGTTCACATCAACGACAATAACAACGATGCTCATGACTTTCCAAATGGCGTCTGTTTCAACATCGTCAATCCAACTGAGAAACCAGAACCTAAGGGTTTAAAAAGATACGCATTTGGTGAATACACCTTTATCATCGGTATCAATAACGGTGGAGACCTTTTCTTGTTCCATAGCGTACAACTTACTGTTGGTAAAAAAGTTATCAATGGTATTGACACCATCAATCTTGCCTTTTTGAAAGATCCAAAAGCATAATATTAGTGATAGCGTCAAGACCTTTGAAAGGTCATGACACTCTTTTGCATACTAGAGAGATCAAACATCACGACCTCATGTGCATTGGTGTTGGTCACATAGAGTCTACACCCTTTTTTAGCCACATCACTTGGCTCATGTAAGCCTTCTAATAAAGTCATCATACTGTTGTCATCAGGAAAATAGGCCTTGAGTTTATTATTATAGGTGTCTGCTATAAAGAGACGTCCACCACCACAACCATCACCTATACGGCCTGCACAGAGCCCTTGAGGATGTTGCAACATTAGTATCCCTTCATTACTGTCCCCATAACTGAAAAGTCCCTCACCTATCAGGGTAGTAACCACACCCGACTCTATTTGACGCAACGAAGAGCTCTCTGCATCAACAAAGTAAAGTATCTCATCTAAAGCACTCAAGCCTGAAGGCTGTGCCAGTTGACAATTTTCAGCATCTCCGTCACGAAGGGCCTCAAATTTGTTACCATAGGTCTGAAGCAATTGATGACTTTGCAGATCATAAAAGTGTATCTGGTGTGATCCAGCAACAGCTACAGTCAGTGTACCGTTGATGATGCTAAGATCGTAAGGATTTCGCAGACCTTCTATAACACTCTGAAGTTCACCGTTTTGCAAATTATATCTCACCACACGACCCTCTGTCACTTCACAGATATAGAGCGTCTCCTCATAGTAAGCCATTCCCATAGGAGAGATAACAGAGATCACATCAAAAATCTTTCCCTCATAATCACTTAGCCACACTTCATCACAACCCGTGTTGGCAACCGCTAAAAACTCAGGCGTTGTCAGAATTTTTTGAGGAAAATATAGTATATCAGAGGGTCTGCTTTCTCTTTCTTGACTTCTACGGGCAGAGAAGCCACAGGAACTAAAACGGCCACTCCATTCATAGAATTTCTGTTCTCCGCGTGCTTCATGTACCAAATAACCCCGATTGTCGATCAGTATCGTAGTCGGCCACCCTTTTACCGCATAAGCCTTAGCCATAATATACTCGGTATCATTAACTACAGCATAATCTATATCATAACGTTTAAGCGCCTCTTTTAGTGCTTGGGACTCTTTTTCATGGCTGAATTTCCCCGTATGCACACCAATGACAGTAACTTCATGACCAAAGGCAGCATGGAGTCTTTTAATAGTCTCTATATTATTCAAGCAGTTCACACATCCAAAGGTAAAAAACTCTAAAAGTACAAAACGACCCTTTAGCTCCGAGAGTCTCAAAGGCGCAGAGTTAAACCAAGTCAATCCCTCTTCAAAAGC
>JALWKG010000381.1 GCA_027081565.1 Helicobacteraceae bacterium | reverse complement strand
TCTCTAACAGGAGATTGGTTCGATGTCTCTGCACATATGTTGTGGATCGGTGATCGTACCCGTCAACTTGATGGTGCACATGTTGAGTTCTTGAGTGGTGTTAACAACCCTATTGGTCTTAAATGTGGACCAACTATGGATACAGAAGACCTTATCAGACTTGTAGACAAGTTGAACCCTAAAAATGAGCCAGGTCGTCTGAACCTTATCGTTCGTATGGGTGCTGACAAGGTAGCCGAGGGTATGCCTAAACTTGTTCAGGCTATCGAGCGTGAAGGTCGTTCTGTAGTATGGAGTTGTGATCCGATGCATGGTAATGTTTATAAGTCAAGCAATGGTTATAAAACACGTCCGGTAGACAACATCCTTTCAGAGATGAAACAGTTTTTCCAGGTTCATAAAGCAGAGGGAACTCATGCTGGCGGCGTGCACTTGGAGATGACAGGTAAAGATGTTACTGAGTGTGTGGGTGGTTCATTCACTGTGACTGAAGAGGACCTCTCTTCTCGTTACCATACACACTGTGATCCACGCCTGAATGCTGACCAGTCTTTAGAGTTGGCATTTATGATCGCAGATACACTTAAAGAAGCAACACACTAACCAAAAGATGACAGATTATAGGGAGATCTATCTTCATAATATTTATGAAGTAGTGCTCTCTCGAACATCGACCTTCTCTTTCTCCCTTCAAAAACTTCATTATCATAATATTTTCGATAGACCATTTGGCATTATTACCGCTAGCAATCCTAACAACATACTGTTGTCAGATGATGAAAACAGCCAAAGAAACCAGCAACTATATAAAGATTTAAATGGTTATGAGACTCTGGAGGCGCAAGGATGTTACAAGGGTCACTGTGAAAAGGGATATCTTGTTTTTGAGATAGGTTTAGATACAGCCTTAGTGTTAGGTCGGCGATATGATCAGTATGCTGTTTTTTACAGTGATGGTGACTGTTTGAAGTATATGGAGTGTGCCACTAAAAAAGTGATCATTAAAAAGAAGATAGACCCAAAAGGGTCTAAGGCTTAACGTCCCTCTTTTTCCAAAATACGGATCAGTTCGTCAGGACGGTTAGAGTAGGAGACGGCGGAATTACGTGTAATAATACGCTTTTTTACAAATTCAGCCAGTTGCTGTGTCTGCGTGACCATTCCTGTCTCACCCTGGTTTAGTAACATTTGAGAATATACCTGGTGTACCTTGTCTTCACGGATCAAGTTGGCGATCGCAGGGTTGGTGACTAAAAACTCTTGTGCTGCGATACGTCCTCCACCGATCTTAGGAAGTAGTGCCTGAGAGATAACTGCTACCAACGAAGTAGAGAGCTGGGCACGTACCTGTGGCTGTTCATCACCGCCAAAAACATCAATAATACGGTTGATCGTCTGTGGTGCAGAGTTGGTGTGCAATGTACCAAATACCAAGTGACCGGTCTCTGCTGCTGTCAATGCGGCACCAATAGTCTCCTGGTCACGCATCTCCCCGATCAGGATAACGTCGGGATCCTGACGCATGGCGTATTTGAGTGCTGTCGCAAAACTCTCTGTATCACTACCAACATTTCGTTGAGAGAAGAGACACTTTTTGTTTTGGTGAATAAATTCAACAGGATCTTCAACCGTAATAACGTGACGGTTCTCTGTTTCATTGATCTCATTTAGCATTGCTGCCAGTGTGGTAGATTTACCAGAACCAGTAGGTCCAGTGACCAATATAAGACCTTTTTCACGTTTGATGATCTCTTTAAACGCCGGGTTGGCATTAAGATCGTCCAGAGAAGGGATCTCCATAGGAATAATACGAAAAGCACATGCCAGATCATCCAGGGTCTTATAGTAGTTGGCACGAAATCGGCCAATATCCGGGAGCATGATGGCAAAGTCAAGTTCACTGCGCTCTTCTAACTCTTTTTTCTGCTTTTCAGTAAGCAGGCCATATGCCATGTCCTCGATCATCTTACCATCCAAGGTAGGTAGGTTCAATGCCACGAGGCGACCATCAATACGGATCTGTGGTTCGGAACGTGAAACAAGGTGCAGGTCAGACGCTTTATAGGCGACAACACTTTTAAGAAGTTTTCTTATATCTAATGCTTGACTCATAAATTACTCCAAGGTTTTGGTGCTACAGCACGGGTTATCTATATTCTATATACATTTCTTTATGAAACATGTTAATCATATAAAAAAAAAGCTTAATTGGAAGATTTTAGGTGAAAAAGTCTCTTATTTGTAATAAAGGAGACCTGGCTAGAGAAGTCTTACTAGTTTAAAAAGAGGGTTTTATAGATTTCGAGGTCAAAAGCGACTGTGATCTTACCGTCAACATCGAGTACAGGACGCTTTATAAGAAGATTCTCTTTACAGAGCCATTGGAGTTTGGCATCATCATCAAGGTTTAGCGCTTTAAGCTTGAGTGTGCGGTAGGTAGTTCCTCTGGTGTTAAAGAGTTTTTTCATCTCGACTTGCGCTGACCAAGGTGTCACAGTGTCACAATCAACAGGTGTTGACTTAAAGTCAACAAACTCATAAGCTATGTTGTTCTCTTTTAAAAACTTAACGGCTTTTTTAACACTGTCACAGTTTTTAATACCGTACAAAGTGACCATATTACTCTATGATCTTTGGAACGATGAAGAAGTGCTCTTCACTTTGTGGTGCATGTTCAAGGATGTCGTTGCTGATGGAAACGTCACAAGCAGCTGTATCCTGTCGCAGAGGTGTTCCACTGTCATTCATCGAAAAGTTGTCATCAACACCTTCTGTGTTGAGTTCAGAGAGATTGTCCACAAAGTCTACAATACCGCTGAGCTGGGCAATGATCTCTTCGCGTTTACTCTCTTCAACCGTGATAAACGAGAGCTTTTCTAGACGTGTTAGTAATGTGTCATCTATTTGCATCAATGATCCTGAGTTTTATTTGCCAACATTTTAACAAAAAAAGCTTATTATTAGTAGGGCTGTTTAGAGCGAATTAACCATTGTTTGGATAATATGACAACAATTTTAACAAGGATGTCAACAGTGAGTTTAAAAGAGAATATTGAGATGGTCAAAGAAGAGCTTAACAGTGAAGAGCAGTTTTTCGAAAAAGCAGTCCAAACAGAGAGATTTGTAAAAAAATATAAAAAACCTTTGATCAGTCTGGTAGCAGTAGCTATCCTTGCTATAGGTGTGAGCTCAGCTTACTCTCTTAAAGTCCAAAGCGATACAGATGCTGCCAACACAGCACTCAATGTCTTGATGGTAGATGCAAATGATGCAAAAGCTAAAGAGACCCTTAAAAGCATTAACCCAAAACTCTTTGATGTCTGGTCTCTTTCTCAGGCCTTAAAGTCTAAAGACAAAGAGGCTTTGCGTTCATTAGAGTCTTCTAAGGCACTGGTTGTGGCTGACTTGGCGGAGTATGAACTTGCAGCACTTGAAAATGACAAAAGCAAACTCCAGAGTTATGCACAAAAGAGTGATGCACTTTATAAAGACCTTGCATTGATCGAAGCAGCTGTTTTGATGATGGAAAACGGTGAGAAAAAAGAGGCACGCGCACAACTGAGTATGATAGACATCAACTCTCCTGTGTATGAACTGGCGCAGTCTTTAGCACACTACGGAGTCAACTAAGAGTGAAAATCTTTTTTTCGATTCTTTTTGTTTCGTTTTTTATCTTTAGCGGTTGTAGTTCTAAAGAGTACTTCTCTCCGGAAGTGGTTAAAGATGACTGGGACAAACAGGCGTATCTTGACGAGACCATAGTTAGAACTACCGCAGACGGTGCTGTTTTGGAAAACGGTCAGATCCTCACCAACGAAGGTATTCAAGACTATTATCTTCCTGAAGGTTACAGTTATATCGGTGAAAGTGATGGTTGGATCATCGCCTCTAAAGTTGATGGTAAACTGTTGCTGCAGAGTATTGATGACAACACAACCAAGATCCATTTTGAACTTAAAAAGAGTATCGCCGGTGCGACGGTAAGTGGTGACAAGCTGGCGGTACTTTTTGCCAGTAATGAGATGGCACTCTATAAGATCAGCAGTAAAAGCCTTCTCTTAAAAGAGGGTGGAAATGCGCCGATTGCAGTGGACACACGTATTGTCAACCCATTTTTCTTAAATGAGTTAGTACTTTACTTAACATTAGATGGTAAAGTGGTGATCATCAACTCAGATACCAAAGAGGTTCTGCGCTCCATGTTAGTGAGTTCAGAAGAGAATTTTAACAACATCATCTACTTTAATGTCATAGACAACGTCATGGTGGCTGCAACAGGGTACCGTCTCTTCTCTTTGAGTGAAAAAGAGCGTCGTGAGAAGTATGAGATGCGCGATGTGATCTTTAACGAAGAAGGTATCTGGGTGACAACCAAAGAGGGTGAAGTGATCGCCTTGACTCCTTCACTGCAGTTAAAAGCCAAAAGAAAGTACCCTTTTGCACACTTTTTAGGGATGATCATGACAGAAGAGAAGATCTATCTTTTAGAGCGTCAAGGTTATATCATTGAACTATCTAAAGACCTTTCGAGCTCTGAGGTCTATGAGCTTAACATCGATGATGGCTATGTCTATGTTGGAGACAAAGCCTTTTATGTCAATGATGTGGTCTATCCTATAAAATAATGTCGAATGAACTTGAGGCTTTTTTAGAGTACATTCAAGTGACCAAGGCACTCTCCAAAAGGAGTGTCGAAGCGTATAGAAGCGATCTCCTCCAGATCGAAGAAATAAGTAAAAAACCCCTTATAACACTTGACACTAATGCCACACTCAAAGCACTCTCCTCTTATGACAACAAACGGACACTCAACCGAAAACTCTCTGCTATCAATGCCTTTTTTGCTTTTTGTTTTAAAAGTGAGTTTGTGGAGGAGCATCAGAAGTTGAAACTGGCAAAAGTTCCTAAAAACCTTCCGAAGTTCCTCAGCTTTGAGCAGATAAAAGGGGGTGTCACTCTCATAGACCAAAGCAGTTGGATGGGCAGTAGAGATGCTGCACTGATTCTTTTTCTCTATGCTACGGGCATGCGTATAAGCGAATGCCTTAACATGAGGCTTGATGATATTGAAGAGAACTGGTTACGGGTACGTCATGGAAAAGGGGAAAAAGAACGAATGATCCCTATAGCTCAAAATGCATTGATGCAACTCAAAAAATATCTCTCAGAGGTTCCTTTTGACAAAGAGCAGATATGGTTAAACTATAAAGGTGAACCCTTAAGCCGTATCTCTGCATTTAAGATCACCCAGAAATACTTAGGTGTCTCACCACATGTTTTAAGACACTCCTACGCTACCGCACTCATCATCGGTGGTGCTGACCTCCGCGTGGTTCAAGAACTCTTAGGACATGCCTCACTGCTCACTACACAGGTCTATACCCACATCCAAAAGCAAAACTTGCAAGAGACTGTTTTAAAACATCATCCGATGGCGTGATCGCTACGAGGGATTAAGAAGGCTCAGTCCCACCTTTCCTTTTTCATAGTCCACTGAAATCACCTCTACTTGTGAGAGGTATTGGTTAATGCTTAAGACCTCAAGAGGGTGTGCAACCCGTGTTGGTCCCATTTTAGAGATGTGTATCATGCCATCGTTTTTAAGGCCGATGTCAACAAAGGCACCAAAGTCTGTTATATTCCTTACTATGCCACTAATGAGATCTCCTTCTTGTAACATAGAAATCTCAGTGAGGTCTTGTTTAAAGGGGATAGCAGGCAAGGTCTCTCTAGGATCGAAGCCTGGTTTTTGAAGCTCAAGTATGATGTCTTGAAGTGTTTGTGTACCAATATGCAGTTCTTTAGCCTTACTATCAAGATCTAGCTCATTCAAATCTAGGTGCATGATCTTTTTGGCGACCTCATAACTCTCAGGATGGATCCCGCTGTTGTCAAAAACGTTTTTCCCCTCTTTGATGCGTATAAAACCAACGGCCTGCTCATATGCTTTTTGTCCTAAGCCTTTGACCTTGAGCAGTTGGCTTTTTGTAGTGAAGTCTCCATGCTCTTTTTTATAATCAACGATATTGGTAGCGATCTTTTTACTAATACCCGCTACGTGAGAGAGTAGGGTAGCGGAGGCAGAGTTTATGTCAACGCCCACACGGTTAACGACATCACTTGTGACATCATCAAGCCTTTTTTTAAGAAGTTTTTGATCAACGTCGTGTTGATACTGTCCTATGCCTAAAGACTTGGGATCGATCTTTACAAAGGTAGCCAGAGGGTCACGAAGTCTCTGAGCGATGGAGATAGCCCCTCTTATGGTGACATCAAGGTCTGGGTACTCCTCTTGCGCTAATTTAGAGGCACTGTAAACAGAGGCGCCGGCCTCGGAGACCACGGTGTAGTCAAAGCCTAGTTTTTCTTCTTTGTTCAGTTGTGCAAAAAATGCTTGGGTCTCTCTTGAACCAGTACCGTTACCTATAGCTGCCGCATCAACATGAAACTTTTTAATGAGTGCTAAGACCTTGGACTTAGAAGCGTTGTAGTCACTCCTAGGTGGTGTAGGGTAGATGACAGCACTCTGAAGGTAATCTCCGTTTTCGTTGATGACCGCAAGTTTACAACCGCTCACATAAGCAGGATCAACCCCAAGCAGTACACGCTTGGTGACGGGTCGGCTCATGAGGAGTTGACCCAAGTTTTTACCAAAGACCTTAATGGCATCACGGTCTGCACGCTCTTTAAGCTCACTGTGTACCTCTCGCTCTATGGACGGGAGTAACAACCTTTTTAAACCATCAGCATAAGCATCAAAAAGAAGCGAAGCGGAGGAAGCAGCATTTTTAGGAATATTATATTGTTTAATATTAGAGTGGATTCTATCCGTATCTATAGTAATCTTCTGGCTTAACTCTTTCTCTTTGTTGGCTCTCATAATGGCTAAGTAGCGGTAAGAAGGAAGGTAGGAAACCCTCTCATTTTTACCAACGAGGTTTTTATAGACACCATCACTTTTAAACGTTTTTGTCTTTTTAGTTTCGAGTCGACCATGGTTTAACATGTTGTTTCGAATGGCCTCTCTTTCTCGAGTGTTCTCAGCGTAGCGTTCCGCTAAGATGTCTTGCGCTCCTTTGATGGCGGCTTCTACAGACCTTACATCTTTTTTGACATACCGCTTCGCTTCTGTCTTAAAGGCCTGTATACTGAGGTTGGCATGCTGTAAAGTGTTTGCTAACGGGGTAAGCCCATTTGCTATGGCTGTTGTCGCACGGGTGTTGCGTTTCTCTTTGTAAGGTCTGTAAATTTCTTCTAAAACTCTGAGAGAGTCTGCTTTTTGTATGTGCTCTTTTAGTGTGGGTGTGAGTGTCGCCCGTTCGTCTATAAGTCGCATCACTTCATCTTTTCGCTCAAGAAGTTTTTTACTACTGAGATAGACACTCTCAAAATCACGAAGCACTTCATCATCCGCGCCTCCTGTCATCTCTTTACGGTAACGCGCTATAAAAGGAATGGTAGAACCTTCATCTAGGAGTTTTAAAATGTTTTGAATATGTTCTTTTTTTAGTTTTGTTTTTGAATGAAGAAGATCGATTAATGTTTGCATAGGCTCTCGTTATGGAAGATGGGTAGATTTAAAAAGGCATTGTATTCTTCTAGCGTTACAATTGCAAATGGGGACATGTTGATGTGAAAATATATCAAATTTATACATTTTTTAATAAAAACTATTTGTTTATAGTACTATTGTGTACTAAATGAGGAAAGCAGTTAAAAGATGGAACAACTTACCGACTTAAAAGCTATTTTACACTCCAAACGGGCGAACATCTATTATCTTGAGTATTGTCGTGTCATGCAAAAAGATGGTCGCGTCCTTTATCTTAGTGAGACTCAAAAAGAGTATCAGTACTGGAATATTCCCATAGCCAACACTACCTGTCTGCTTTTGGGAACAGGTACGTCTATCACTCAGGCGGCGATGCGTATGCTGGCTCAGGCCGGTGTGTTAGTGGGGTTTAGTGGCAGTGGTGCGACACCGTTGCTGATGGCAACAGAGATCGAGTGGCTGACACCACAGAGCGAGTACCGGCCGACAGAGTATATACAGGGTTGGATGCAGTTTTGGTTCGATGCGGACAAACGTCTGGAAACGGCGAAAAGATTTCAGATAGCCCGCATAGGTTTTTTACAAAAAGTCTGGGCGAAAGACAGAGAACTTAAACTAGAAGGTTTTGATGTCGCTGAACTTGAACATGATCTTTCGCGCACTATAGACAACATTGCCAATGCTTACAGCGTAGGGAAGCTCTTGCAGCTTGAAGCTGATCTGACGAAAAAACTCTATAAGTATGCGGCAAAGAAAACAAATCAATTGGGTTTTGTACGTGAACATGCTAAAGCAGAAGGCGCAAATGGATTTTTGGATCATGGAAACTACCTAGCTTATGGTTTGGGTGCTACGACACTTTGGGTTTTGGGCATCCCACACGGGTTTGCTGTGATGCATGGAAAAACAAGACGTGGTGCTTTGGTCTTTGATGTTGCAGACCTTATTAAAGATGCCTTAGTGTTACCGTGGTCATTTATCTGTGCAAAAGAGAAGCAGAGTGAAAAAGAATTTCGTTCCCAGATACTTCAGACTTTTGTTGAGCATAAGGCATTGGAATTTATGTTTGATGAAGTCAAGAAAGCTGCTTTGTACCATAGTAAAGAAACAGTATGATGGTGACATTTGTTTCTCAGTGTGAGAAAAAAGCGCTAAAGAGAACACGCAGAGTGCTTGATGCCTTTGCTAACCGTATAGGAGACAGTACATGGCAGACTATTATTACTCTGGAAGGATTGAATAGTGTTCAAAGATTGCTTAAAAAAACGGCTTCTAAAAATACTGCTGTGAGTTGCCATTGGATAAGAAGCCGAAGTCGTAGTGATCTGTTGTGGACAGTAGGAAAACAAGATGCGTTTGATCAGAGTGGTGTTGTGCCAGTAAACTATGGCGTAACTAAACGATTTATAGGAGAAAAAGAGATTATGTTAGACAAAATATATGCAAATACTAATGGGCAACGACTGGATCAACATCTATTTTCTGTGGGGTATCTGGCAAAGAAGTTGATAGAACTAATGGTTCCAGATGATGATAATTTAGCGGAGTCGGTTTATATCGCTGGGATTTGGCATGATATAGGGAAGGTAGATGAAAACTTTCAAGCTTGGCTTATTAAAGAGTTAAAGAAACAAAATAAACATAAGGATGTCTCCGATGAGGGAGAACATATAGATAAAAGTACTGGAAACTTTTCATGGCAAAAATATCCGAGACACAATGAACTTTCTTTACTCTTATTTGAAATATTATTTGATTCAGATCTGAACAAAGAATCTTTAGAGAGAGTTAAACATGCTATCTATTGGCATCATGCTAAACC
>JALWKG010000380.1 GCA_027081565.1 Helicobacteraceae bacterium | reverse complement strand
TGAGCTAATGAGCCATATACTATTTTATTAAGAGGCGCAATTATAGCGATGCTATCTTAAAGACTAGCTTAGTTTTAAGACAGCATCTTTAAAACGTTCACCTCTAACCGCATAAGAGGGGAACTGATCGAGGCTTGATGCGGCAGGAGAGAGTAGGGCGACTTCCTCTTGTTTGAGGTTTTTTGCAATGTTTTCTACTGCTTGTTCAATAGTCTCTGATGGTGTATAAGTAATGTTGTGGTTTTTAGAGAGCTTGTTTAACTTCTCTTCATTACTGCCCAAGGTATAGAGTTGCAGATCATAATCTTTAAGTGCTTCAAAAAGAGGTTCTAAGGCAACACCTTTGTCATCACCTCCAAGTATAAGGTGAATATGCTGGGCTTTATAACGCTCCAAAGCAGCAAGTGTTGCATCTATGTTGGTTGCTTTAGTGTCATTTACCCAGAGACGCCCAAGGCTGTCGTGAAGCTCCTCTTGTCGATGTGGGTCGAGTTCAAAACGGTTCATCTTCTCATAGTCAACAGTGTCATAAAGTACTTTTTCAACCGCCATAGCGATAAGTGCGTCCATTAAAAATGCCCCTTTGAACTTTACTTTTTGAGGATCGATCCCAAAGCGCTCAGCAAGATCGGCCTCATCATCATAAGCAATGACAAAAGCATCAGTTTCAACGTCCGCATAAGCTTTTGGGATAATAGCGACTTCACCCTCTTTCATCGTTTTAAGAGGTTTGAGCTTGGCCTTGTAGTACTCCTCGTAAGATCCATGCCATGAGAGGTGGTCTGGTGCTATAGGCAGAAGCAGGTAGATGTTAGGCGAGGCTTCGTTAGTGTAATGTAGGGTGAATGAGCTGGTCTCCAAGATCCATAGGGGCGCGTTGATATCCAGGTCTGCGAGGGGTGTGCCTATGTTTCCACCTGCCAAAGCCCCTTTTTCAGAAAGGAGGTGTTGTAACATCTGTGTGGTAGTGGTTTTTCCGTTTGTACCGCTGATCCAGATGTTTAGCGGAAGTTTTTCTTGAAAAAATGGTGTATTTTTACCTAAAAAAAGGTCATACTCACTGATGAGGTGTTCTGCTTTTTGAATGAGTGGGTGCTCAGGCGGTATACCGGGTGAGGGGACTTCTAAAGCAGAGTATTTGGCCTCGAACTCTTGAGAAGGGCGAAGGCTGTTGTTGTTTTCATCTTTAAAAGGCTTGGTGACTTTGTCATCATAAAAGGTAGCCTCTCCAAAATGTTTTACGATGGCTTTGGTGGTGATGCCATAACCAAACAGGCTGAGCTTGAGTTTTGTGTTCAAAATATCTCTCCTCTAGCGGATTTTTAGGGAGATCAGTGCCAGTAGATTGGAGAGCATGGCAATGATCCAGAAACGGACAATGATCTTGTTCTCTGCCCACTGCTTCATCTCGAAGTGATGGTGGATCGGTGCCATTAAAAAGACACGTTTTTTACGCAGTTTATAACTGCCCACCTGCAAGATAACAGAGATGGTCTCTACAACAAAGATAAACCCTATAAGGATGAGCAGAAACTCACTTTTAGAGATGATGCCCATGTAGCCTATAAATGCCCCAAGGGTCAGGGAACCACTGTCGCCCATAAAGACGGAAGCCGGGTGGCTGTTAAACCATAAAAACCCTACTAAAGAACCTACCAGTGCACTTGCGATGATACTCACCTCTCCTACGGGAAAGTTGGGAAGTAAGAGGTAACTGCTGATGATGGTATTACCGGTGATGTAGACTAATACAGCAAGGGTCAGCAGAGAGAAGATAGAAGGGACGGTTGCCAGTCCGTCGAGTCCATCTGTCAGGTTGACAGCATTAGAAGCGCCCACCATGATCAAGGCCCAAAAAGCGATGGCCCAGTAACCCATCTCAAAAAGAGGTGACTTGTTAAAAGGGACATAAAGCTCTGTGTTCATGTCCGAAAAGTAACAGAGAAAAAAGCCAATAGCACTTGCTGCCAAAAATTGAAGCAGAAGTTTAACTCTTGCAGAGAGACCTGCGAGGTTGGCATTTTCACGGATCTTTGACCAGTCGTCTTGAAAACCGATAAGTGAAAAAAGAAGTAAGGTGATCAGGCCTCCCAAGGCATAGGTGTCGAGAAATTTTATGCTGGTCAGTGAAGCGA
>JALWKG010000379.1 GCA_027081565.1 Helicobacteraceae bacterium | reverse complement strand
GAGTAGCAATGATCTTCCCTGGACAGGGAAGTCAAACCATCGGTATGGGTAAGTCGTTTTATGAGAATTCTGATCTTGCAAAAGAGATGTTTGACAAAGCAGGTGCACGTATTGGTGTTGATTTCAAAGTCCTTCTTTTTGAAGAGAACGAGCAGATCAACCAAACGGCATATACACAGCCGGCTATTTTACTAGTAAGTATTATTGCTTATAAATTGTTCCAACAAAAACATGATATCAAACCAACACTTCTACTAGGTCACTCTCTTGGTGAGATCACAGCACTTTGTGCTGCGGGGACTATTGATTATGTTGATGCTGTTGAGTTGGTTCATAAACGTGGTACATTGATGCAAGCCGCTTGTGAAGGTGTAGATGCAGGTATGATGGCGATCGTTGGACTTGACGATGCTTCAATTGAAAAAGTCTGTACAGATGCACGTAACAAAGAGAACAAAAGTATCTGGCCGGCAAACTATAACCAAGATGGTCAGTTGGTCATCGCCGGTATTAAGCCTGATCTTGCAAGTATGGAAGGTACCTTTAAAGAGACCGGTGCCAAGCGTGCACTGCTTTTGAACATGTCTGTAGCCAGCCACTGTCCACTGCTCGCTTCTGCGCAAGCACCTCTTAAAACGGAATTAGAGCGTATGATGGATAAGCCTTTTGTAGCACCGGTTATCTCTAATGTTACGGCTAAACCTTATGAGACCAAGCAGCAGGCACTCGAACTGATCGCCGAGCAGCTAGTAAGACCGGTACTGTATAAGCAGTCTATCTTAGCTATTAAAGATGATGTAGATATGGCTATAGAATTTGGCAATGGTGCCGTTCTTAAAGGGATGAACCGTCGTATTAATAAAGAGATGCCAACACTCAACGTCAATGACATGGACTCTTTAGAGAAGGTCATTCAAGAACTTTCATGAGTCGATTTCCTAAGGGTATCACCCTTGTTCAAAACGCACCAAGACTCAACCGCAGTAACCTCGTCTCGGCTCTGGTGAGCATAGAAAAAGCATCTGTGACTTCTGACGTTATCATTTTTTCAGAGCTCTCACTTAATGGCTATATGCTTCAAGACAAGTTACATGAAGATGCCTGGGATTTAGAAGAGTTCAGTGCCTTGAAAGAGGCAAGTCAAAAGATCGACATCGTTATAGGGGCAGCACTTAAAGAACAAGATGGTTTTTATAATGCAGCACTCTACTTTTCCAAGGGTGAATTGCTGCATATCCATCATAAGGTTCATCTGCCCAACTACGGTATGTTTGAAGAGGCACGTTATTTCAAGCCGGGCCATCAGATCAAAAGTTTTGAAACTGCTTTTGGTCGCGCAGCCATGTTAGTCTGTGAAGATCTTTGGGAGGTGAACCTCTTAGAAGACCTTGAAGATGAACATCCCGATATCCTTTACATCTTAGCGGCGTCACCCGCACGTGGTTTTAGTGATGAAGGTTTGGAGATCGAGATGACCTGGCAAGGTTTGTTGGCCAATGCCGCTAAAGAGATGCAAGCTGAAGTCTTTTTTGTCAACCGTGTTGGTTTTGAAGATGGTTTGGGTTTTTGGGGTGGCAGTAGAGCGCTAAACACTCAAGGTGAGATCGTGACACAACTGAAAAAATTTGAAGAGACTACAAAAGTACTAAAGGTATAAAATGAAAATAGGAATCATAGGGGCCATGCCCGAAGAGATCGCACCGGTCTTAGAAAAAGTAGAAACATATACAACTAAAGAGATTGCGGACAACACCTATTATGAGGCAAACTATAAAGGTGTTGACCTTGTGATCGCTTACTCTAAAATCGGTAAGGTCTTTTCAACACTCACTGCAAGTACAATGATCCACCATTTTGGTGTTGAGACCATGCTCTTTTCCGGTGTAGCCGGAGGGATCAATCCTAAACTAAAGATCGGTGACCTGATCGTTGCAGACAAGCTCTGCCAACATGACCTTGACATCACAGCTTTTGGTCATCCTCACGGTTTTGTACCGGGTGGTGCACAGTTCGTCGAGACCGATGCTGCGTTGCAAAAGCTGGCTTTTGAGGTTGCAGAGGAGATGAAGGTCTCTCTTCAAGAAGGTACGATCGCCACGGGTGATCAGTTTGTACATGATCCCGAGCGTAAGGCTTTTATAG
>JALWKG010000378.1 GCA_027081565.1 Helicobacteraceae bacterium | reverse complement strand
GGGTAAGACCAACTATTTCCGTCCAAAAGTAATTGGTTATGCCGTGATCTTGGTTGCTATTATGGCGATCTTGGGTTATATGAGTACAACTAAAGAACATATGTTGTTAAACATCAATAAAGAGAGCCGTCTATATACTGTGAAGCCACACGACAAAGGAACACGCGTTAGTAATGCTTATGTCTTCTTGCTTCAAAATACTGAAAACAAAGACCATAAGTTCTATTTCGATGTGATCGCTCCAAAAGGGTATGAGGGCAAAATCAAGATCTTAAAACCATCTACACCTTTTATAGCGCATCCAGGGGCTAAAAAGAAGAAGGTTGTGATCTTGTATACTGATGAACTTCTGGTAGATGACAGCTCAAAAGACACTATCATTCCGATTACGATCCGTGCTTATGCTATGGATGATAAAGAGAAGATCGTGGTAGATCGTCACTCTACCTTCACTTTCCCTCGCCGCGATATTTACGACGCAGCAAAATAGAGCAAATGTACGTGCATAGATGCACGTGCAGCTTACCTTCTGTTTTATCTTACCTCATACATCATCTATAGTTTTAAGTCGCCTAATAAAAAAAAGTCTATAGTCTTCCAAACCATTTTTATTTGATAGTATTATCTTGTGGGCACTTGTCTGTACAGGGATAATGACGGTTGTTGTTTCTGGATAAACTTCTTTTGTATTTATGCAAAAAGGTATATGGAGACTTCTACCAACCTCTGTTGGGCGGTCTAATAATGCTGTAAGTGCTCTTTTTTAGCTGTTAAACTTCTTTAAAAGTAACTGGATCATATGGGCGGGTACTGCTTTAGAGATGTGAAAACCTTGTGCATAATCAATACCCAATGCCCTTACAACCTCAAGTGTCGGTGCATCTTTGACATACTCAGCAATACTTTGAGCCCCCATGACATGAGCAAACTTGTTAATACTTTTGGTAATGGCAAGGGAGTCAGCATTAGTGGTAATATCTTTAATAAACTGACCATCGATCTTAATAAAATCCACCTGCATCATAGAGAGGTTGGAGAAGTTGGAGTGACCGGTACCAAAGTCGTCAATAGCGATAGAAAAACCGGCACGTTTAAGGGCATTAAAAAAGTTCATGCTTGTGTTTGCATCCTCGATGGCCTCTGTCTCTAAAAGCTCAAAAACGATCTGTTTGGCACTGATGTTATAGATCTTGAGTTGTTGGATGATATAAGAAAAGATCCGTGGGTCTTGAATATCTTTAAATGAGAGGTTGATCGAAAAGGTTTGCTCAGGGTGTTGGGCTGCTACTTCATAGACCTTTTGGATCATCATCAAGGTGATCTCATGGAGTCTTCCCATCTTCTCTGCACTCTCTAAAAAATAAAGAGGAGAGACGGCTTCACCATTCTCTTCGATACGTACCAAGGCTTCAAATTTCTCAATTTTCTTCTCTTTAAGATTATAGATAGGCTGAAAATAGGGAACAATACGTTTTTGGGAGATGGCCTCTTTAAGACGTCCTGCCCAGAGTTGGTTCTCTGCTATCTGATTACTGCGATCAAAGCTTTCTTGATAGACCATAGGTACGGAGGTCTTGTCATCAAGGGCACGTTGTAGTGCCAAGTCTGCACGCTCTAAGTCGCTGGCTTTTTGCGTGACTTGTGCAATACCGGCATAGACAAATGGATGAAGGTCAACATTGTCTACACTTAGGTGTATAGCATTAAGCTTTTCAAGCAGGGTAGTAAAGTAGACAAGACTAGAGCGTTTGGAGAGGAGAGCCATCTCGTTATCCGCAATACGGTATATATTTAACCCTTGCTCTTCTCTTAGCACTCTAGCAATCTCTATTATCAAGGAAGTAGCACTCTTTTGACCATAGTAACTCAGGATTGTGCGGTAGTTTTTGATATGCAGGACTACAAGAGTTGTCATTTGAGTCTCTTTAAGATCACTCAAAAGTTTACGACGGTTATATAGCCCTGTCTCACTCTCTTTGATCAAAATATTAAGTAGCTCATGGTGGGTCTTGTTGAGGTTGGTGTTAAGCGAAGCTAACTCCTCTATGGAAGATTCTTCCAGATAAAACTTCTCTTTTCGACCAAGTTTTGAAGAGAAACGGACAATAGCACTTAGAGGCTTGGTGATGGTCATAGAGAGTTTACGTAA
>JALWKG010000377.1 GCA_027081565.1 Helicobacteraceae bacterium | reverse complement strand
CTTACCGTTACTGGAGCGACGATCATACCACTTTCAGACTTCTTGACCTTCGCCACTTGTTTAGCTTGTGTCGCGATGTCCATGTTTTTATGGATAATACCGATACCGCCAAGGCGTGCCATAGCGATCGCCGCGCGGTATTCAGTAACTGTATCCATAGCCGCAGAGACCATTGGGATGTTAAGCTTGATGTTTTTAGTAAGCATAGTCTCTAAGCTTACTTCTCTTGGGAGTACTTCTGAGTACTGAGGGACTAATAGAACGTCTTCGAATGTCAATGCGCGTTTACGAATATTCATTGTGTTTTCCTTGGTTTATGAATTTGATTTTAATTGTGTTTCTAAAGAGAGGGCACCGTCAAACAGTGTCTGCTCTTCATAAGCACCAGCAATAAGTTGGAGTCCAACCGGCATGCCGTTTTGGGCAGTATCTACCGGCAAAGAGATTGCCGGCAGTCCTGCCAAGTTTACAGAGATGGTATAGATGTCACTCAAGTACATCTCCAGTGGGTCTTCCAAAGCACCCACTTCATAAGCGGTACGCGGAGCAACAGGACTTAAGATGAGATCGACCTCTTTAAAGATCTTTGCATACTCATCTTTGATAAGGTGACGTACTTTTTGTGCCTTGACATAGTAAGCGTCATAGTAACCACTGGAAAGTACAAAGTTTCCTAGCAGGATACGACGTTTAACTTCGTCACCAAAACCTTCAGAGCGTGTTCTCAGGTAGAGGTCATTAAGGTTTTCACCCTCTTTACGGTTACCATAACGCACACCGTCATAACGTGCGAGGTTGGTCGTTGCTTCAGCCGTTGCTGTGACATAGTAAGCGGAGATATCATACTTACCATCCATTAACGTCTTTTCAACGATAGTATGACCTGCAGATTTAAGTGCCTCTACCGTTTTGTCATATGCTTTTTTAATGTCATCACTTGCACCCTCTAGGTGAGTTGGGATGACTGCGATGGTCAACTTGCGAGAAGCATCCAACTTATCAGAGACTTTATCGTTGTTTTCATAAGAGGTAGAGTCTTTAACATCATGACCGCTGATGATGTCATAAAGAATGGCAGCATCTTCTACGTTTTGTGTCATCGGCCCGATCTGGTCAAGTGAACTTGCGTAAGCACCCAAACCATAACGACTGACACGACCGTAAGTCGGCTTCATCCCAACGATACCACAAAAAGCAGCCGGTTGACGGATGGAACCACCCGTGTCAGAGCCAAGTGCCGCGATAGCAAGACCTGCACCCACAGCAGCAGCAGAACCACCCGATGAACCACCAGGAACACAGCCTGCGTTATGAGGGTTTTGTGTGGCTCCGTAACATGAGCTCTCTGTTGTTGAACCCATAGCAAACTCATCCATATTGGTACGACCAAATGGTGAGAGACCGGCATCAGAAAGTTTGTTGATGACTGTCGCATTATAAGGTGCAATATAACCATCCAAGATCTTAGAACCGGCCGTTACCGCCCAGTCTTTGACCTGGATGTTGTCTTTGATCGCGATCGGTACACCTTCACCTACACTGTTCACATCAATATAAGCGTTCAACTCAGGGCGCGCTTCGATCTGCTTTTTAAGGTCATCTTTAAAAGTGGCCAAATCCTCTTTAGAGAGGCTAAGGGCTTCTTTAAGTGTTATCACACATTATCCTTTTTTGCTTTTTTTACGGCATAGACAGCAACCAGTGAGACAGCGACAATAATAAGTATGGTCACAATGATCGTCATCGCACTGACAGGTTCTGTCATATTAAACATTCATAACCTTGGCACAACGCTCACATAAGGTCTCTTCATCTACAGAATGGAACTTCCAACAACGTGGACATTTGGCTTCAGTCGCTTTAGCAATGGTAAAGGTATCACCATCGACTTCAAAGCTGCCAAAGTTCTCAGCAGGAGTTCCTGACTTAATGCCAGAGACCACAAACCAATCTTCTGCTTCAACAGCAGGAATCGCTTTAAGCTTTTCAGAATCTGTATAGATAACAAGTTCCAGTGTTGCCTTGATGATTTTCTCTTTTTTCAGACCATCTACGATCTCAGAGAAACCTTCACGCGCTTTGATCATATACTCAGCTTCGAAAAGTGCATACTCCACATCTATCGGCTGATATAAAAAGTCAAAGATATCTTCTG
>JALWKG010000376.1 GCA_027081565.1 Helicobacteraceae bacterium | reverse complement strand
AACCATCATCCATTGGGATTTGATATGCCTATAGGCGAGCAGGGCGCCGGACTCTCTGGTGGTCAGAAGCAGGCAGTAGGGGTGGCGCGTGCATTTATAACCGAGACGCCTATCGTGATCTTGGATGAGCCGAGTACCTCTATGGACAGTAACTCAGAAGCACTGTTGCTGCAGCGTCTTGATGAAGTGACAAAAGGCAAGACGACACTCCTGGTAACACATAAATCTTCGATGATGCGTTTGGTCGATCGTCTGATCATCATTGATGATGGCAAGGTAGTTATGGATGGTCCAAAAGAGAAGGTTTTGGTAGCGCTCAAAGGAGGAAGTCATGGCAAGTAGAAAGTCAAACTACTCGAGTGATGATCTGGAGTATATGGCCTCACTCTCTTCGGCGGTAATGCTGAAGAACTCACGCGCATCTCGTTTGATCATCTGGATGATCTTTGTCACTTTTATCTGGCTGATCGTTTGGGCATATTTTGCTGAGATCGATGAGCTTACCCGTGGTACGGGCAAGGTGGTTCCTTCTAAACAGGTTCAAGTGATCCAAAACCTTGAAGGTGGAATTGTCTCGGACATTCTTGTGGATGAGGGAGAGATCGTTGAAAAGGGGCAGGTCCTTTTAAAGATCGATGATACTTCATTTTCCTCATCATATGCTGAAAACAATATTAGACTTTTGGAACTTAAAGCACAGGCGGTACGTCTTACAGCAGAGTCAAGTGGTAAAGAGACACAGTCTATGGGTGCCATAACAGATGAGATGCGCCCCTTTATGGAACATGAACGTTCACTGTATCAACTCAACAAAAAGCAGCTATATGAGCAGCTTAGTATTTTGAGAGAGCAGATCAACCAGCGAAAACATGAGCTAAAAGAGGCAAAGTCCAAGTATGAACAGCTTAAAGTGGATTATAAATTGATCCAACAAGAGGTAGATATTACGCAACCCTTGGTCTCTAAAGGGATCGTCTCTCAAGTGGAGTTTTTACAGCTTGCACGTCAAGCATCTGGGATCAAAGGGGAGTTGGACAGTGTGAAACTTGCACTGCCACGCACCCGCTCCAAGATCAAAGAGGCGCGAAACAAGATGAAAGAGGCAGAACTTGAGTTTCGTCATAAAGCTAAAGAGGAACTCAACAAGGTCCAAGCAGAGCTTGCACGTATAGAAGAGTCTTCTGATGCCTTGGAAGACAGGGTTAAAAGAACTTTGGTGCGCTCTCCGGTCAAAGGGATCATTCAACGTCTTCTTGTCAACACTATCAATGGTGTTATCCAACCGGGTATGGACATCGTAGAGATCATACCTTTTAATGACAAACTGCTTATCGAGACGAAGATCAAGCCTTCAGACATCGCTTATCTCTACCCTGGTCAGCCTGCCAAGGTGAAGTTTACCGCTTACGACTTTTCTATTTATGGCTCATTAGATGGCAAGGTCACGTGGATCAGTGCGGATACGATCATAGATGAAGAAGGTAATGCTTTTTACTTGGTACGTATTAAAACTGAAAAGAACTACTTGATGTTTGAGGGTAAAAAACATGACATCCTTGTGGGTATGGTGGCAAATGTTGACATTATGACGGGTAAAAAAAGTGTCTTGGACTTTATCTTGAAACCGATCCTCAAAGTCCACCAAGCAGCATTGAGAGAACGATGATAACACTCTATACTCAAAGTAAAAAGGTTGCTAAACGGCTCAAAGAGATAGAGATCGATTTTATCTTTATAGAAGAGGAGACAGTGGCCACTGCGGGTATCTTGATCTGTGAACCGGAGCAGATAGAAGATGTTTTCAGTAATTATCTTGGTATCAAGCTCATGGTCGTTACACCCACTCCAAATTTTGCGGAAGGTATGGCACTGTTACAAAAAGGGATCAGAGGTTACGGAAACCTCTATATGCAAAAAGTCCACCTCTTGCAAGCCCTTACTACTATTAAAAATGATGCAGTATGGCTCTATCCTGAGATGATGCAAGAACTTATCGCTGTAGGCTCTGAAGTTACGCAGCATAATGAAGAGGTCTTGGCCTTACTGAGTAGTAGAGAACAAGAGGTGGCTAAAGAGATCGAGAAGGGTATGAGCAATAAAGAGATCGCTACAGCCTTAGGGATTACAGAACGTACCGTAAAGGCACACCTTAGTTCTATTTA
>JALWKG010000375.1 GCA_027081565.1 Helicobacteraceae bacterium | reverse complement strand
AACAATTTACAATACTAATACTACCTATCTTTATGTAGTAATAATGGATTATTATGAAAAAAACAGTTTTAACCATGGCCTTGATGCCATTACTTTTAAGTGCGGAGACATCTGCCTATACCAACTACAGTTCCAGTTTCAATCAGAGTGCCTTTGTACCGGACATCTCTCTTATCGTGGATGGTTCATACGTCAACCGCAGTATCAGTGATGACGAGATGCAAAACTATGCATTGGCTGGCTCCGAATTGCCAGAATACAACGAGTTCAACGCTAACAGTGGCTTCAACCTCAACTACGCGGAACTCTCTTTACACTCCGATGTCGACCAGGCATTCACACTTGACGGTGTCTTTCACTTTAATACAGAAGGTGTCGAAATAGAGGAGGCCTACTTTATAACCACCTCTCTACCTTGGTCTTTTCAGCTCAAAGGCGGAAAGTTCAAGTCCAATTTTGGCCGTCTAAACAAGCAACATCAGCATGTCTGGGACTTTGCTGACGCGCCCTTAGTCTATAACGCTTTTTTAACCCCTGAAGGCCTCAATCATATCGGTCTACAGTTACAGTGGCTCGCACCAACACCCTGGTACATGATGGCGGGAGTCGAGGTGATGCAGAGCGGTGAAGAAGGCAGTTTTGTCAACGAGAGCTTTACCGACACCACCAGTAATACAGAGGTCAAATCTGCTACAGAACCTGCACTCTATATTGGTTATCTCAAAAACTCTTTCGACATCAGTAATGCCACCATACTCTTTGGACTCAGTGGAGCACATAGTGCGACTAAGAGCGCTGATGATGTTGGAGTGGATGGATTTGATGGCACGACCACTGTCTACGGGGCTGACCTGCTCATCAAGAACTACTTTGACAGCTACTCCTATCTCAGTTGGCAAAGTGAAGTAATGCAGCGTAACACTACAGGTGATAACACTACAACATCTGCTGCAGTCGATGAGACCCAACGCGGCGCCTACTCCCAGTTGGTCTATGCCTATGACCAAAATTGGCGCAGCGGTCTTCGTTTTGACACCATCTTTCATGACTCGCAGCAAATAGCGGATCCTGACAAAATGCGCAACCGTTACAGTGCCATGCTTGAGTATATCCCCAGTGAGTTTTCACGCATCCGTGCCCAGTATGCTCACAACAGTGCTTTCAGTGACACAAACACAGGAGAATATAAAGATATCAATACCTTTATACTTGAACTCAACCTCGCCATCGGTTCCCATGGCGCACACACTTTTTAAGGTCTTATGATGCAAAAACTATTACTCTCTTTATTACTACTGAGCACCTCTCTTCTGGCTGAGATCAATGTCGCCGTCAGTTACCCTTTCATCGCTGCCTTGACCAAAACTGTCGGCGGTGACAACGTCGACATCGTTACCCTTGCAAAAGGCAATTGGGATCCGCATTTTGTTGTACCCCGTCCTTCACTGATCCGTCAGGTCTCCCGCGCCGATCTGCTTATCATCAATGGCGGCGGTCTTGAGATCGGTTGGATGCCGCCACTCATCAGACAGTCGCATAACCGTCACATACAGCCCGGGACCAAAGGCTTTTTAGACCTGAGTCAGTTTCTTATCCTTATCAACAAACCCACTACTGTGAGCCGTGCCAACGGAGACATCCATCCCGAGGGTAACCCGCACTATGCTACTGATCCTTATGTCATGCCTAAACTGGCCAATGCTATTGCCCAGCGTCTCTCTGAGCTGGACCCCGATCACAGTACTGAGTATCAAAATAATGCTACTGCCTTTGAGAAAAAGTGGCAGATCAATCTGGCACGCTGGGAAAAAGAGATGGCACCAATGAAAGGGACAGAGCTTATACAGTATCATGAACTTTTTAACTACTTCCTCAAACGTTATGGTCTGGTAAGTGTTGGTAACATAGAGCCTCTTCCGGGTATCAACCCTTCATCACGTCACACCCTTGAGCTTATAAAGTACATGAAAGCCCATAATGTCAAACTGATCCTGCAGGATGTCTACCACAGCTCAAAAACTGCCAAATACATTGCAGAGAAAACAGGTGCCAAAGAGATCTTGATGCCACATGATGTTCATGCTGTTCATGAAGCGGACACCCTCACCCACCTTTACGACACTATGCTCAAGCGGGTCACACAGCCATGATGGAGATCCTCGCTCCCGTCGCCTTTTTGGTCGTTGTCCTTGTGGCCATCCACAGCTGGTTCGGACTTCGTATCATTGAGCGGGGCATTATCTTTACCGACCTGGCCATCGGACAGATCGCAGCACTGGGTTCTGCTATCAGTGTTGGACTTTTCCATGCTGAACATCTTTACCTCTGGACCCTGACTTTTGCACTGCTGGGTGCAGGACTTATTACCTTTGCGGTACAGCGGTTACGTTACATCGAAGCTTTTATTGGTCTGCTGTATGTTTTGGGTGCCAGTGGCGTGATGCTGGTACTGAGTCAAAGCCCAGAGGGGATGGAGCACTTTCGTGAGCTTCTGGCTACCGACATCCTCTTTACCTCCACAGACAGTATCATCCACAGCACTGTCATCTACGCCATTATCGGTGTGATCTTGCTGTTTATCCTGCCACGGACAAAAGGTCTTGTCAATGAGTTACTCTTTTTTATACTGCTGGCCGTCACTGTCACCTCATCGGTTCAGTTGGCAGGTGTTCTCGTCGTCTTTGTCCTGCTCATCGCTCCGGCACTCATCGCCATGGTGCAGCATCGCTTCAAACCCTACTTCGTTGCACTCTTCAGTGGTTCACTCTTTGGAGTAGGTGCGATCATAAGCTCGTTCTATCTCGATCTACCAACAGGCTACGCTATTGTCTTTTTTGGTGCTTTTAGTGCTGTCACAGCAGTACTCTTGTTTGACAGAAAAAAGCGTGTGGGTTAAGAGAGCCCTTCTAGCATCTTAAGTTCATCATCCTCTGACTCTGGGTAGACAACCCCTTTAAGTGCCGCACCCTCATCATCTATATCAAAATAACTGTCATCAAGATCATCCAAAAGAACATTTCGCCCCAATTTAGACAGAGGTGTTTTTAGTTTGTTATCTTTAATAGAGACGATAGCCATAAGGTCTCTCTTGTTTAACCCCTGCATCACTGCACCATCTTCAGCGATCTGACACAAAAAGATCTCTTCTATCTCACCCTTTTGTACCTTGTCTATCATCTTGTTTAAACTGTTTTTGTCTTTGACTTCTACTGCCCATGTTGCTATTGCCATCTATTTTTCCTTTTATTTTAGTAAGAGGCTATCTCTTTTTCTATACGCTCATACTCTCTTATAAGTTGTTGCATCTTTGTAATGTCAAAAGCATCAATAGCTTCATACATCTCTGTCGTATATACTTCCAGACCTGGCAGCTCATAGTGGCTTGCTAAAGCAGCTACCGCATCACTAAATGATTTAATATCTGCAATGTTATTAGAACGTTTGGCACTCTCATAGAGAGGTGAGATCACTGTTACCATCTCGTGAAGGATCTGCTCCATATACTGCATAGAATCTTCCGTGAGTACTGCTATTTTCTCTTCGTGGCCCGCTACTGCAAGTTCCTGGTAACTCAAGAACTTACCGATCTCACTAAAGAGTAACGCACGTAACACCGGTTTTCGCAGATATCCGTCAAAATCTTCACGCTTGCCATTTTCAAACTCATTGTCCATAACAGAAGCAGTCAGCGCCACAATAGGAACATCGCTAAAACTTTTGATCTCTTTAGCTGCCTCATATCCATTCATCACTGGCATACGTATGTCCATCAAAACCAGGTCAATACCACCTTTTTTTACCATCTCCACTGCTTCTAGTCCATTATTGGCACGAAGTATTATAATAGCACTCTCTTTAAAATTTTGTGCAATTAAGTCCTGGTTGTCTTTGATGTCATCTACTACCAAAAGTGTCGCTGGATCAAACTGCATCTGCTTAAGTTCCAAGTTGGCCATTGACTTACCCGTGTCCACCTCTTCAACAGAGGCGATGTCCACTGCCAAAAGCAACATGCTGAAAGTACTCCCTTTTCCTGTCTCACTTGTGACACTGATCTTACCGCCCATCATCTCACACAAGCGTGTAGAGATAGAGAGACCCAGACCGGTACCACCATATTTACGACTGTCTTGGCCCTCTGTCTGCTCAAATGCACTAAAAATCGTATGAAGCTGCTCTTCTGGGATCCCAATACCTGTATCTTGAACTTTGATAAGCAGGTCCAGTTTACTATGATGTTCATCCACATGAGCCACCTCTACCATCACTTTCACACTGCCTGCCTCAGTAAACTTCACAGCATTGCCTATGAGATTTAGCAGGATCTGACGTATACGCACGGCATCCAGCAGTAACCCTTTAGGGATCTGCTCTTCTACTTGCAAGATAAGATCGATCCCTTTGTTACGCACCGCCATAGTAAAGATCGCACCGACCTCATCTACAAGGTCATATATGTTGGTCGGCTTCTTTTCGATCTGCATCTTACCTGCCTCTATCTTAGAGAGGTCTAATATATCATTGATAAGCGTCAAGAGCGTGTTTCCGGCAGACTGTATGGTCTTGACATAGGATTTGAGTCGTGGCTCATTAAGCTGTTCACCCAACAACTCTGTAAACCCTATAATAGCATTCATCGGTGTACGGATCTCATGACTCATGTTGGCCAAAAACTCAGACTTGGAACGGTTCGCCGCTTCAGCCCGCTCTTTTGCCTCTTCCAACTGATACTCAAGAGCTTTTCTCTCCTCGATATCTCTCCAGACAACATAAATAGCATGACGTCTCTGATAGATGATCTTGGTTAAGACAATGTCCACCCAAAACGGTTTATCATTCACATCAAGATACACCCATTCTACCCGAGCATGTCCATCACGCATACATATAGCGATCATCTCTTTGGCCCATGAGATCGAGTCTCTGCCATTAGGCTGCTTTTTAGGAGACCATTGATATGGTAAAGTATCAAGTAGTTGAGAGAGTTCCTTGAGTCCTAAAAGTTTCAAAGCAGCTGTATTGGCATTGACAAAGACCCCATTTTGTATGATGAGTTGACCATCTGCCACCTGTTCAAAAAGTACTTTAAAGTTCTCTTTTTCATCTTTTAGTACCGCCTCTACCTTTTTACGTTCTTCGATCTCTTTAGAGAGTTTACGCGTCCAGTAAAAAGTACCCAACATGAAAAATGCAAAAAGTCCCAGCACATTATAAAGCAGCGTATAGTCCGTACGCTTGGCAAATGTCACCTCTTGCCAGTGTCCAAAGATCTCTTCATAACGTTTTTCACCAAGTGCCATCAGCATTTTTTCTATAAGACTACGGAGTATCGGTTTATCTTTTCGCACAAAAGTCGCAGGACGGATAGAGATCGATGTCTTCCCCACAATGTTTAAACGACTCAGTCCTTTATGCTTGATCATATATTCGGCGACAGGCAGCGGCAGTAACAAAACATCACAACGTCCGGACAGAAGGTCTTCCACTGCCTTTTCAAGAGTGTCATAACTTACAAAGTTTTCTTGCGTATAATTTTTATGAAGATTGTCTATATAGTTATAACTCTCTATATAGCCTATAACATCTGCACCAATGTCTGAGAGATCATTAACAAACTCTTCTTGATCTCTCATCACCATAACAATAGGCATCGCCTCAAATGAGATAACGGCATCATAATGGTTGTTCCACAAAGGATTGTTGATATCACCAAAAACAATGTCAACACCCTTACCCTCTTTTGTCATCTCTTGAAGTGTAGAGATGGCTATTTTTCTACCTTCAAACTTCAAGCTAGAAAGCCCCTCAAACTCATGAATAAAGTCAGCCACAATACCAATGTAAGGTCCTTTGTCATCTATCTGACCAAAAGGCATCCAGTTCTCAAAAAAACGATGACTCACCACAGGGTTTTCTGCGATCCACTGCTTTTCTTCAGATGTTAAAACAATCTTTTTTTCATTTTTCACAGAAGTGTCGATCCAGCGGTTATAGATACTGTTACGCTCTTTAGAGGTTATCGCAGCTAAACCTTTGTCCAAAATCGATGCTAAAACAGCATTGTCTTTGTTGGCTGCCATATAGAGTTTGACCCCTTTACGTCCTCTATAAGATTTAAAAGGGATGATGGTGTTGATCCCCTCTTTTTTCAGCATATAAGAGAGGGAGACATAAGTGTCAAAAAGAAGGTCTGCATCTTTTTGCAAAACAGTATCGATGGCATCTGCCATAGAGTCCACGGCGACGATCTTAAGTTTGGGAAAGACCTGTTTTACAAGTTCTATATGCGCATAACCCCTAGGGATCGCTACCCGCTTGCCATTAAGCTCTTCTAGTGTTTCAAGTTTCAGATCATCTCTCACAAAAAAGTAATCCAGCATTTCAAAATAGGGTTTGCTGTAGTGCATATAACCTGCACGCTCTTTTGTGTAGTAGATAGAGTGGATCATATCGATCTTTTTTTCTTTCATCATCTCTAGCAGTTTATCCCACTGTTGGACGACCACCTTCACCTTCAGACCACTCTTTTGTGCCGCCAGTTTCAAGTAATCGACAGAGATCCCTTGTTGTTCTCCATCCAGTCCTATAAAGTCGAGAGGTGGAAAGTCATTTAAACCCCCAGAGATGATCACAGGATGTTGCTTGATCCAGAGGCTCTCTTCTACACTCAAGTCTACCTTGGGACTGTTTGCAGCTAAAGCGGCCTCAGCTTTTGAGCGGTCATACCAACGCTCCAGTACCTCTTCTCTCTCTTTTGTTGTGACAGACGCCAATGACTTATCAATAATGGACTTGAGGATGGGACTCTTTTTAGTGATAGCCACGGAGACCGCTGTATCCATGTTCGGTACTTTGTTTACCACCTTGAGGTTGGAGAGGAATCTGTTTTTAATGATATAGGTCGCAACAGCAATGTTACCTATATAAGCATCTGCTTTAGAAGATGAGACCGCTTCGAGAGAGGCGTTGTTAGAAGTTGTCAGGTAGAGCTTGATCTTTGGATAACGCTCTTTTAACCACTCATGCAGATAAGCACCCTTGTTGACCGCAACTGTCTTGCCCTCAAGCGAGGCCATTGTTTTAACATCGTCTCGATCAGTCTGTACAATGATAACCAAAGGCATACTGATATAGGGAGCAGAGAAGGCCAGGTAAGATTTACGTTCTTGTGTCTCTACCGCGCAGCTCAGGCCATCAAATGCGCCTACCTTCATCTTCTCCACAGTTTTAGACCAGACATCCGCTCTTACCTCAAACTTTAGTCCACTTTTCTCTGAGATCAGTTCTAAGAAGTCGGCTGAGATACCCGCATGTTTTCCCTGCCTGTCCACAAAATCATAAGGGGGCCAACTATAGTCTGCACCCAAGGTAACAACAGGGTGTTCTTTTATCCATGCCTGCTCTTGTGCATTAAAGGCTACATCTTGAGAAGCACTCCCCAGCAGAGTAAAAAAGAGGAAAAGGTATAAAAACCTAAAGCTTGGAGATAGAGATAAATTCATTGACATTAGCTTCAAAGATCTCTACAAGATAAGGATCAAAATGGGTACCACTGTTTTCAGTAATATAAGCTACCGCGTCTTCTATACTCCAAGGATCTTTGTAAACACGTTTATGGGTCAAAGCATCAAAGACATCTGCCAAGGCAACAATACGACCATAGATATGGATCGCTTCACCGGCAAGACCTCGTGGATAGCCGCTGCCATCCCACTTCTCGTGGTGTTGGTAAGCGATAATACTGGCCGCCTTCATGATCTTCCTGCCAGAGACCCGTAGAAAATCCTCTCCTTTTGCAGCATGTTCCTTCATTGCCAGAAACTCTTCATTGGTCAGTTTGCCCTTTTTATGCAAAATGTGTTCATCGATGGCGATCTTGCCAATATCATGCATCGGTGCAGCAGCATAGATGGTGTTGGCATCTTCTTCACTGATACTCCGGTGATAATGCGCCAACAGTCTCGAGTACTCTGCCACACGACGAATATGTTTACCAGTCTCATCTGAAGTCGCTTCCATCAGTTCAATGAGTACGCTGATCATCTCTTTTTGGCTCTCCTCAAGCTCATTGTCTATACGTGTGGCTTGTCGCACCATCTTGGTCTGTAGAGAGAGGTTGTTATGTTGTAAGATCTTTTTAGCACGGTAGAGCTCTATATGGGTCTGTACTCTCGCCAAAAGCTCGTCTGCATGAAAAGGCTTGACGATGTAATCTTGTCCGCCTGCCTCAAAACCCTTGCGTATGGAGTCTACATCTGACTTTGCCGTAACAAAGATGACCGGAATGTCTTCGGTATCAGGGTTCTCACGTAGGCGTATACAGACCTCATACCCATCAATACCAGGCATCATCACATCCAAAAGGACCAGATCAAAATCATTATCTGCGATCAACTCTAAAGCAGAATCACCCGAGGTCGCAAAAGAGAACTCATAGTTTTCCTCTTTGAGTATGCTCATAGCTACCTAAATATTGTCGGGGACGTCATCAACAATTAATATATGATATTTCAGCTCCATAACATCTCTCTCTTCTTTTGAAATCTATACTATGTTACAATAATTAATATTAAAAATAAACATTTTTTAGAGGGTAGATCAAGATGGTAATAATAAAACTAATATTAATACTTCTGTTTGGCACTATACTTTTTGCAGCCCCGCCAAAATATTTTGGAAAAGATGCCTTCACCAACGTTACCCTTTTCATCCCTGAGATACATTACGATATGCGTTATGCCCAAGAGAACAACTTTGTCGGAAGCGTTATAGAGGGCTACCAAAAGCCGCTGTGCTTGCTAAGCCATGAGAGTGCTTTGGCCTTAAAAAAGGTAGAAGTCTCTTTACAAAAAGAGGGGTTAACCCTAAAAGTCTTTGACTGCTATCGCCCCCAACAAGCGGTTGATCATTTTGTGCGCTGGGCCAAAGATCTGAATGACACAAAGATGAAGCGTGTTTATTATCCACATGTTAAAAAAGAGGTCTTGTTTAAAGAGGGATATATTGCAGCAAGATCGGGACACAGTAGAGGCAGTACAGTCGACCTGACCATCGATGGTCTCAACATGGGAACACCTTTTGACTTTTTTGATCCCCGTTCTCACACCTTAAGTACTAAGGTGACAAAAAAACAGCATCACAACCGAATGCTGCTTAGAAAAGTGATGGAAGCACACGGGTTTAAAAACTACAGTGCAGAGTGGTGGCACTACACTTTAAAAGAGGAACCTTTTAAAGAACACTATTTTGACTTTGTTGTAAAGTAAGTCTAACGCCATTTTTTTAAGATCGTAATATGATCTTATGCAAAGTCACTCCTGTGATGGTGGGCGTATTGTTGTTCGATGCTCTTTGACATTGCAACATCAACTACACTAAGGTGATCTCTAAACTTTCCAGTAGTGATATGGCCTCATCACGACTGAACTTGGCCCCGGTTATTGTGTTGATCCGCAAGTCTATAGTATATGACGTGGCATCACGAAAGTCACTACTGCTTAAGTCCGTATGTCGAAACTGA
>JALWKG010000374.1 GCA_027081565.1 Helicobacteraceae bacterium | reverse complement strand
TTAAGGTTGGCATCGGTTACAGTGGCACGGTGAATCTTGCTGTATAACATTTCAATGGTCATCGAAACTTTCCTTATCTACCCATCTGCTTCATCATGTCCGCAGGTGTTATCGGTGCATCCCATAACTCATCAGCGATCACAAACTCTTCAACAACATTACCACCGATGATATGCTCATCAATAATACGGTCGATCTTTGCTTTGTCAAGACCTGCATACATTGTATGACCGGGTTCAACTAACATCACGGGACCCGCATTACAGCGGTTAAGACATGCTGAACGGATAGGTTGTACTGTACCAATGATACCTTTTTGCATCAAAGACTGTGCTAAATGTTGAAAAAGATCTTGTGTATCAGGTCTAACACATGATGGTTTTGGCATTCCAGGAGGAGCAGACTGCTCACATTTGAATATATAAAAGGCTGGCTGTGGTACACCCATGTTGTTCTCCAATATGGTAGGTCGAAGCCTACGCTTAAGTAAAATTTGCGCGTATTATATCTAAACTCTTCTCTCTATTCTTTAGAGTAATTCATATCACGTTCTATTTAAGGTTGAAAGCTTCTATAATGGTAATGGTTTGGCTCCATCTAAGATGAAATTGCCTAAAATGCCATACATTAAATATATTTCTGGAGCAATTGCTATATGAGAGTTTTACTTCTATTATCTTTTTTATATCTTTCACTTTTTGCAGAAGCTATGAGTTATATTGGCTTATCCATCGAAGACTCTACAGAATTTTTTGTAATCAATGGAGAGACACAGGATGCTTCAGCACCTCAGTACAAACTTAAAGCCGGTTATGGTGATATTGCCGGATACTCCGTAGAGGCGTCATTTAGCTATATGGATTATGCCACTAACGTATTTTCAGAAAATGACGGTAAGGCACTTATGCTGGACATCACCCTTTATAAGGGCTGGGATGTAGGTTACGACCTCTATCCATATCTTGGTGTGGGCATAGGAATGGGTGAGATGGATGTAGATAGAAAACTTGAAAACTCTCTAAGTTTTAGCAGTTTTAACTTTGGCGGTGGTCTGCGATATGTCATCAACCACACTTATGATTTTGACGTCGGTCTCAACTATAAACTACGAACATGGCAGACAATCTCTCTGGTAGCAGACAAGATCAATGTCACTTCCCACCTGGTCAACCCTTATGTCGGCATTAACTTCCACTTTTAAGCAAGGTCTTTCGATGAAAACACTCCACAACATACTACTCTCTTCTAGCCTCTTTGCAGTGATGTTAGGATGTCAAAGCAGTGATAACAAACCACCTCTCGTTCCTGAGATTGAAACCATACAGATCATTGACTATAATGCAACAACTTCACTCTATGCACTTACTGACACTTCAGGAAGCGCTGATGGTGTCAGTAGTACGACAAGCCTCCTAGCAACCATCATCTACTCAGATGGTCGTAGTGCCACGACTGCTAATGAGCTTGATTGGGAGAGCAACAACAGCAAAGTTATCGCTGTATCAAACGGTCTTTGTACTGCACTTGCAAATCATGGGAGTGTTGATATCAATGCCTCTTATCGTAAGACACTTTATACTAAAAGTGATGAAAGTAAAAAGCTCACGATCATCCCCCTTGTAGATGTAAACATCAGTGAAAAAAATGGTATGTTGAGTATAAATTATGACAGTAATAGTACAGGACGAGTAGATATTAATGACTCTGGACCTTATGAATTAAGTGCTAATGGTCATTTTGAAAACAATGTTAGTCTTACAGATATTAGTAGTAACATCATCTGGACCAGCTCAAACACTACAGTTGCTACAGTAAGTAGTAGTGGTACTTTAAATGTTGCATTAGACAAAAATGCGACAGTGATCATCAAGACCTCCATCTTTAATGAAGTCAATACAACATTAGAACTCAATATTACTGCTCCATAATCAAATCTTTTATGACCTATTGAAAATACAAGATAATGGGACTCCAACACTGTTTAATGATTTTTTTATGAAGAATTTTTGGAAGAAAATCTATATAAGAGACCTTTATAGTGCTACCTTAAAAAGTAGCAGGAAAAAAGTTTGTGCCTTAGTCTTGAACTATTAATTCACGTACTACTTCCCGGTCATCAAAAGGAAGCTTTTTATCATAAATAAGTTGGTAAGTCTCATCACCCTTACCTAAAACCAAAACGATCTCATCACCTTTTTGGTCTTTAATAGCTTGAGCGATCGCATGACGACGATTAACATCAACATAGACATCGTTCCCCTCATCGATACCTTTTAAAATATCTTGGATAATAAGATCAGGGTCTTCACTGCGTGGATTATCACTAGTCACATAGATCTTTTTAGCAAACTTAGCAGCTACTTTTCCCATCAGTGGACGTTTAGAGATGTCACGGTCACCACCTGCGCCAAAGACCACTAAGATCTCTTTCTCTTTCAAAGCATTAAGTACCTGCTCCATACCATCTGGAGTATGAGCGAAGTCAACAATGACTAAGGGCTTATCACTCACCTTCTCCATACGTCCACTTACTCCTGCAAAACCATCAACGACTTCACACACTTCATTAAGCTTTTTATCTGTCACCAAATGCACTGCAGCAATAGCTGCTGTTAAGTTATAGAGATTAAAAAATCCATGCATTGGACTGTTAAAGCTCTCCACCTGCTCAAAGTGTTTGATCACACCACTGACACCATTGTTCAAAGAGTATGCCATGACTTTATAGGTTGCTGGATTTTCAGCACCATAGCTGTAAGCATTTTTGTAATTAAACTCTGCCCGAGGTTCATCTTTATTGATCAGCTTTTTACTTTTGTCTTGAAAAAAGCTATTTTTGACGTAGATATAATCTTCTAAGGTCTTATGATAATCCAGATGGTCTTGCGTTATATTGGTAAGGATCTTTAACGCAAAAGGAATCCCCTCTATACGCTTTTGAACAATAGCGTGAGAGCTAACCTCCATAACAAAGTATTCACATCCTGCTGAGACAGCTTGGTAGATGTGTCGGTAGGTGTTTAAGACACTTGGTGTCGTCAAACTTTTACCTTCGGCTACAGTGTCATTTAGAAAAAATCCTCTAGTACCCTGCATAGCAGCTTTATAACCTAGATCTAAAAGCATAGAGTAGATCGCGCTCGCTGTCGTCGTTTTACCATTGGTACCTGTAATACCAATGATCTTAATACGATCCAGCCCAAATATCGAAGCGATCTCAGAAGCAGCGATCACAGAGTGTGCCCCTCTCGACTGGGCATCTTCCAAATACTTTTCGTTTTGTTTGGTCTTTATAAACGCAGTTTCACTGTTACACTCTTGGGAGTTTTCAGTGACGAAGCGGAAGGGTTGAGAAGGAAGCTCAATTTTCAACAGTTTTGCCTTTTGCAAGACGGCGTAGCAGTTGTCGTAACTGCTCATCATTGGGATGGACGGCCAAAGCCCCCTCCAAGTAACTAAGTGCCATCTCCCGATAGTTATTTTTTATAAGCTTATCCAAGAAGTCCACAAAATCATCTTTTTCCGTGATGATCACGCGGGTAGAAAACATAATATTTTCAAAGATTCGTCTGAAATCGCCATCTTCATCCACAATCTCTTTAAATTCAGAGTACATGATACCATCTTCGAAAGCAACATTTTCCTTCAACGGCTGCGAGATCAACTCGCCAAGTTGCTCTAGCGTTCCATCCATCGTCTCTAATATCTCTGAAAGAACAATATCTGCCTGTTCTGCATCATCTTGGCGTAGTACAGTGTAGTAGTCAAAAAGTGCTTCCGCCCCAACTTCACCACTCATTGCCATCTCAGCTAAAATAGCACCGTTATAAGCCTCTTTTGACATAGGGTAGTCTTTAAGGACTAATGCATATGAACGTAAGGCTTGTTCAAAATTTGATTGGCTGAAACTCTCATTAGCTAAAGCAAGAGTTTTATATTTGTTGATAGTTGGCATAACTCTTCCTCCCACTTATTTTACATAGTATCGATTTGATTTTCCATCCCATGTGGCACATTGACCACTGTTAACTCTGGATGGATATCCATACGAAGTTGACGTTCCACCCCATATTTCAATGTATTACCAGCACTACCACAACCTATGCAAGCACCTTGCAACTGCACATACACTGTACCATTTTTTACAGCAAGATACTGTATATCACCACCATCAAGTGCCAAAGACGGACGTACCTTCTCTATAGCTGCCTGAACAGGCCCTTCTAACTCTTCATCAGTAAACGGGATCATATAAAACCTTATTAATGGACATCTTTACCTGCCCTATTTTCTAATCATAAAATATACTAAAAGCCCTTAGCAGGTCATAAAGCTAGTGATTTAGCATTCTTGCAAAGGTTTTTAAAAGGATTAAAAATCTCTCCTAAAAAACTTTATACCATAAATGTAGAAGTTCTATGATACCATCCCTAAAATATTCATGACATAACTTGGTTTACGCATTCCAACCAAAATATAATCAATATCTTTTTGATTTTGCAAAAATTTTAAAGCACACTCTTGAAGTGATTTGTCACATCCTTCAAGTTTCTCTTTTAATTGCACCTTCGTCATCTTTGTACACTCAAAAGCAACCATACGTGCATACTCTTGTAAAAAGAGGTCTAAAGATTCTGCAAGCAAATCAACCACTGCGGGATCTAAAGCCGCTAATGCTGATTTAAGGTGGGGAATGACCTGAACATGTAAAAACTCATCATATTCACCTACATATCCAAATCGGTGTTTGACATCATCAAGTTGCTCAACCATATTATAGATATTTTTAAGAGCACTATCATCTGTCATCTCCAGCACTTCGTTAAGATGATGATAGTAATCATGAGGTTCATCATAACTGGCCAATCGAAACATCAGATCATTGGCTTGGGCATTAAATGGTCGATTACTCAAGACACGCAGTCCATTTTTCTTTGCCCATGCCGCACACTTCAGCCCCTCTGTCTCCAGTACGTTAATAGGCAGCTGCAGTGTCGTAAAATGATGCTTACTGCTGCCTGCCTCTTTTGCAGCACGTTTAGCTATCGTTACTAAGTCCTCATAAGGTAAAAATTCAGGATCGTTGCTTTTTTTAGAAAAAGAGTTTGAACTTACCCCATAACACTTGATGCGTCCTGAAGCAACTTCCTCTTCTAAAGCGACAAAAGCTTTTTCGATCCGCTCAAACATTCTGTCTAGCAGTTCATTACGGTCAAGGTCATGGTTCAGACCATCTAACACAAAGTATTCAGGATTATGAATCAAGTAACAGTCAAGAGTGTCCATATTAAGACGTTCGAGTGACTTACTTAACTGGTCTCTTAAAAAAGAGGGCGAGATACAGTGATAGATATGATCCGCAAATTTCACTACATCCAAAAAGTTTTCACCTTCGAGTACCCTCTGCAATGTAGTACCCTGTATATATCCAAACTTGCTAACAATCTCAACATCTTTAATAGCTTTAGTAGGCATCGGTTGAAAGGCCAAAGCTATTGCACGTTCAGCTGCACCATCCATATAGTTAGTAGAGGTATCTATAAGATCAACACCCTCCTCTACCGCTGTACGAATAGCCTCGACCTGCTCCGGACTACGATCACTGACACGGTATGTTCCAAATCCAATTTTAGCCACAAAAGTTCCTTATGATTATATATTTGGAATTATAGCTAATTCGGAAAAAGAGCAAGAGCGGTTTGTCAAAAGGCCACCCTGGGGTGTTACGCAGATTTAACAGATTAAGAGCAGAAATAGGAAATAGGAAATAGGAAATAGGAAAAGATGGCGAAGCTCATCAAAAAGAGAGCTTCAGCAACGAAATTTCAGATTTGGTGTAGATTGTGTTGAAGTGAACCCGAAGGCGTACATCGGTACGTCGAAAGGTGAACTTCAGCGCAAGGTGCGCCGAAGCTGAAAAGTTCAGATAAGCCTTAGCTTATTTGAATGGCTTTGCTAGATCTTTTTCGATTGCGCCTGGTACACTCGCAATAGTCATAAACTCACCCATAGTAAGTTGTGGGTAAGAGACCGCGATATAGTACTTTGGTGCAAGTATCTTAGCTTTACCTTCTTCTATAAGAATAGTATATGGAAGAACTTGCGCATTTTGGTACCCGATTTTCTTAACAAACTTAGATGTCTTTCTTCCAAGAGCATAACCTAGAAGTGTACGGCTTTCACCAATTTTAAGTTCAAAAACAAGGTTTTTACCTTTTTTGTATGACTTTGCTTTTTCAAGAAGTTCTGTGTCAGCACCTTCTGCAAGAACAGCGTTCTCTTCATAATATGGCATACCCATCATAAAATGGTAACCTGAAAGACCTTCATATTCCCATGCATCAGCAGAGTTTTTCAACTCGCCAAATGTAGCAGTAAGTGTCTCTTGAAGTTTTTCAGCAGCAGCAAAGTCAAAATCATCTTGTAAAAATGCTTTACCAAAATATACAGGATTTGTGAAACTTAGTTCTTGCTTCTCATTATTAACAAGTACACGAAGTACAGCTGCGAAACCACGGTTGCTTTTGTCAGCTGCCGCTTTAAGTGCATCGTTAGTGAAGACAATAGAAGTGTACTCACCTTTTTTGTCTACTTTGTAAGCAGTGACCACTTCAAAACCAGCTTCAGCAAGCTTAGCTTTAGTAGTGTCAACATCAGCGTATGTACCAACTAGGTATGTACTGATCTTTGCATCTGCTGCAGGCTCTTTGACTGCGTTTTCAGAAGCAGATGCCTCTTTTGAAGAACAACCACTAAATGAAAGAACTAGTGCGGCAACGATTAATGCTAATACTTTTCTCATTTAACTTTCGCTCCAAGACCTTCCATGATACCAACGATCTCTTTGTCAAGAGTATGGATAGCATCGATCTTCTTCTTGTCTTTGATATTCATAACAGAGATCCAGTTCTCTAGTTTTGGCATACCTATAATCATCTTGTTGCTTCCTTTTTCGATGTACATATACATTGAACATGGAGCAAAGACACCAGCGTCTGGACGTGCATCACCTTTTTGGCCATCAACGATATTGAAAATACCATTAGAGAATGTAAAGTGACATAGTGAGTAAACAAAATATGCATCGTATTTATCGAAGTCTTGCTCTAGGTCATCATAAGTCTCACGGAAGTTTTTGTAACCTGCAATAATGTATTTTTTGTCTTCAAATGCTGCTTCATAGTTCTCTTGGAACTCATCAATGAAGTCGTTAAGATCAGCAGGACGCTCAAAAGTTAGCTCAAAGTTCATCATTGGGCTGGCAGTTAGTTTATCATACTTAGTAATCTCAACTTTACCACCAAGCTTCTCATCAACAAGTTTGTCAAGTGGTACAAATAGTGCCGCGAACTCTTTACGAAGTGCAGCATCTTTAACACCAACGATATCCATCATTGTGTTAGGCATAACGTGACCCACATAACTAGTGTTATCGCCCTTAAGCTTGTAAGCATGAAGGTTAAACGGGCTGAAACCACCAATACGTGGATCTTTAAGAAGAAGTGGACGTAGACCTTCGTCAGCAGTTACAGACATAAATGCAAGGTTGTCAAGGTTAGTTCCACCGTATTTAGTAGCATAACCATCATTGATACGCTCATGTGGATCAGAAAGAACATAACCAATGCTTTCGATGTCGTTGTTGATCATCTCATTGTATTTCTTCTCTACTACAGATACTGCTTTTTCGCCTTTTGGCTTGTCTTTAAGCATACTGTCTTTGATAACGTTAAAACGTACACCGTCTGCTGCCATTGCCAGAGTAGCGGCAATACTTAGTGCTAATGCACCTGTTACTAATTTTGAAAACATGAATCTCCTTTGATTTATGGCACTGTTGTGTCCATTCGCCTTTTGTGTTAGACACTACTAAAGTCCCCATTGGGTCTTCAGAAATGTCAAGACACAAAAATTTGCTGAGTAATTTTATCACAAATTCATCAAGTGCATCCTAATAACTGCCTAATAAAAAAGCAATAATTACAAAATGTAGCATCTTGACCTATATCAACAATAAGTGGATAAATAGACTAAATGACTATTATGAATTTAACTAATGATTGTGGAGGGATTGTGAATGAGAAAGAAGAAGGTCACCAAAATAGGTAACCTTCAATTAGTATACTAGAAACTAGTACGCGTAGTTAAGAGCAAAACTTACAGAAGTTTGATCATTAGTCGCTTCAATTGTACCACCGCCAAAAGATGCTGGGATATCTGATGAAGCAGAACCTGTTCCCATCATAACGGCTAAGTCAGCTGAAATATTTTCATTAAAGTTATACGACCCACCTAAAGTATAGTGTGACTCTGTAATCGCTGGGAACATCATCAGACTACCCTGTACCTGCCCAAAAGACTGGTTGTCAGTGATATCTGTCGGAAGTGGAGACGCTCCATAGTTATAACCAGCACGAACAGCCCAAGACTCAGCAGCATACTCATAACCTAAAGCGAAAACACTCTGATCATCCCATCCGAAATCTTCAAATCCAGCCGCAGAACTATAAGCAATCATCTTATAATCAAATGCTACTGTATGACCTGAAATATTATAAGATAGTCCTAGACCAATTACTGCTGGTGTATCTAAATCACTATTAGCTTTACCATTAGAGTCATAACTTACAAATGTATTTGAAAAGTCATGTGTTACAGCAGATTTATAATCAAAGCCAATTCCGATACCAGCAATGTTATATGCAAGACCAACCTCGAAGCCCATAGCTATATCAGTAGTAACACCACCGACATTAGTTGCTGGACCAGGGCCATCTGGATCATAACTGTTCATTGAAAGTGCTCCATACTCAATAACCGGAGCAATACCTACAGAAAATCCACTGATAGTATATGCAAGAGGAATAGACATACGCATAAGCATCAAGTTATCATTAACAGCATTAGCACCACCCATCATTGGCTCTTCACGGTAATCAACACCCATACCACCTACACCATAAAGTGCCATACCCCATGCGAATGATTCATTTACTTTGTTGATAACAGCTACTGAAGGAATCATCCCATCACCCGCTGTGCTTGAATACTCACCATCAGGGACAGGAGAAGCTACTGCACCATCTTTCTCCGTATATGTTACATCTGGCATCAATAAGGTTGCGCCGATTGTAGCTTCCATTGTCTTATCAGACGAAGTAATTAAAGCAGGGTTGGCAAATGCAGTTTCTGCGCCATTAAAGTTAGAGATAGCAGTACCACCCATTGCTCGAGACTTGGCACCGTAACCAATTAGATTTGTTCCATTTGTTGCGAATGCAGACGTTGTGCCTAGAGCTAATGCAGCTACTACAGCTAATTTGATTGTTTTTTTCATATGTAATTCTCCTCAGAATTGTAATAGATTGAAATCCGGCGTGCGAATCTCGACTGCATCCATTATAGACGAGGAAAAATTAGCTGAAACTTAAATAGATAGTAAATACAGGTACCACATCCCAGTATATAGGGTTCTAATTTACATAATTCTTTCATTTTAGAGCCATTCTTATTATATATATAACCCAACTAGT
>JALWKG010000373.1 GCA_027081565.1 Helicobacteraceae bacterium | reverse complement strand
GGATAGAAGTACATCATGGCGATGAGTTTAAAGTAGTAATAGACCGAGATAAAAGCAATTAAGATTCCTAAGGCGGCCAATAAGATCTGACCAGACTCAATCGCACTCGTAAAGATATAGAACTTACCCAAAAAGCCTATGGTCGAAGGAAAACCTGCCAGTGAGAGCATAAAAATACTCATCAACAGCGCCATATAGGGACGACGGCCGGCAAAACCTTTAAAGTCCTCATAACGCATCTGCTTGGTACTCTGTGAGGCAATAAAGCTTAAGATCCCAAAGGCACCCGCCGAACTTAAAAAGTAGGCGATCAGGTAAAACATAATGGCTGGTGCAGCCAGTTCAGAACCAAGACCCAACGAAGAGATACCGATCAGAAGATAGCCACTGTGAACAATACTTGAACCGGCCAACATCCGTTTTACCGTCTGCTGAGAGATAGCCAGCCATGAACCTCCAAAAAGGGTTAAAATGGTCAAGAGCTGTAATATTTCAGTCCAAAAACTGTTAATGGAAGCGAAGTCCACAAGGTAGAGTCTCAAGGCGATCGCAAAAATAGCGATCTTAAAGGTTGAAGCCATAAACATAGTAATAGGGTACGGCGCACCATGGTAGACATCAACGATCCAGCCATGAAAAGGCACCGCACCAATCTTAAACATGATCGTGATCATAATAAAACTCGCGCCAACGATCACCAAAGAGAGTTCACCCATCTCATGAGCATTCACATAGAGTGCGATCTCACTTAAGGTTGTAGCGCCCACCGCACCATAGATCATGGCTGTTCCCATCATATAAAACGCACCCGTCATCGAACCCAAGACCATATACTTCATCATCGCTTCAGAGCTGAGTCTGTTGTTTTTATGATAACCCACCAAGGTATAAACACTTAAAGAGGCGATCTCAAGAGCAATAAAAGCAGTCATCAGTTCATGTGCGTGAGAGAGCATCATCATACCAAACACACTAAAGAGCAGCAGTGCAAAGTACTCACCATTGATATAGTCACGACTTTTAAAGTAATCATTGTTTATTAAAAGTGTTAAGATAGCACCTGCCGTAAACATCAGGTCAAAGATCGTTGCAAAATCATCAAGTATAAAGCTCTCTCCAAAGACGTCAGCAAAAAGATAGTTTATGCTGTGATCTCCCAGTGAGAAAAACTCTAAAAGAAGAGAGATGGTTAAAAAAAGTACGGCAACCAGGTTGAGCCCGTTAAGGTTCATCCCCTTTTTATGACTCAGAAGCATCAAGGTGAAAGCACCAAGAACCACTATGGCCATAGGCAGGGCTAAAAAAAGTCCTTCTATCATCTTAGACTCCCTAAACTCAGTGCAACATTATGCAAGGTACTTTGCAAATAAGGCTCAAAAAATGGTGTAAAGAGTGACGGTGCGATCCCTGTCACCAAAAGCATGATCACCAACGGTAGTAACATCGCGACCTCTCTTTTGGAGAGATCTTTATAGTCACTGCAACTGTTTCGGGTCTGACCAAAAAGAGTACGCTGCAACATCCAGAAGATATAAAGCATCGCCGAAAGCATACTTGTAGCGGTAAATACACCCACCCAAAAGTGGGCTTTAAAAGCACCAATGATGATCAAGAGTTCTGCTACAAAACCTCCTGTTCCAGGAAGTCCGGCAATACTCAGTGCAAAAAAAGCAAAGAAAAATGTAAAACGTGGCAAAGCACTGGCGATACCGCCAAGTTCACTGATGTGAACTGTCTTAAAACGTTTATAGGTCAGACCGATCATAAAAAAGATCCCGGTAGTGGCAAGTGCATGGGTTGCTATGAAGTAAAGACTGCCACTCCAAGCGTATTCGTTTTCTAAAAAGAGGCCTAAAGCGATCAGCGAGAGGTGTGAACCTGAGGAGTAGGCGAACATCTTGCGCAGGTTGTCTTCAGTGATAGCACGAATAGCGTAGTACAACAGACCGATCAAAGCTAAGACAATGATAACCGGAGCATAATAGGTCAATATACTCTCAAAAAGTCCATATCCAAACCGCCAGATACCATAGATGCCCAGTTTCGCCATGATGGCAGAGAGGATGATCACCGCCGGTGTAGGCGCAGAACCATAGGCCGGTGCCATCCAGGTGTGAAAACCAACCAGTGGTATTTTAATGCTAAAGGCTAAGAGAAAACCTGCCGCCAGCCAGATAAAGGTCT
>JALWKG010000372.1 GCA_027081565.1 Helicobacteraceae bacterium | reverse complement strand
GGTATTAGTTTTGGTTCGACCATGGGTTCAGATGCAGCACTTTTTGACTCTATTGGTACTATTGCTAAAGAGAAGACCTTTATGGGTCAAAACTCTATGAGTTTTCTGCAGTTTATGAGTCACACAGTCGCAGCAAATATTGCGGCGATGTTTAAGATCCGTGGGCGTAACATCCCTGCCTGTTCAGCTTGTACCTCTTCGTCAATGGCAATAGGCATTGGTTATGAGAGCATCAAGTATGGCATGAGTGACATGATGTTTGTAGGGGGCTCAGAAGAGGCACACCCTTATAATGCCGGTATTTTCGAGATCATGGCAGCAACATCAACACGTTACAACGATACACCAGACCAGACACCACGGCCTTTTGACACAGAGCGTGATGGCTTGGTGACAGCAGAAGGTGCAGGTACCTTGGTTTTAGAAGAGTATGAGTCTGCTAAAGCGCGTGGTGCTAAGATCTATGCAGAGGTCATCGGGTATGCAACCTCGTGTGATGGCGAGCATATTACGACCCCTTCGAGTGAGGGGATGGAACAGGTCATGCGTTTGGCTCTTGAGGATGCACAGATCACACCTGACAAAGTAGGCTATGTTAATGCTCATGCTACTTCGACACCTAAGGGTGACATTGCTGAGTCTCATGCTACCTACGCTGTTTTTGGCGATAAAACACCGGTGAGCAGTACTAAAGGTTATATGGGACACATCTTAGGTGGTTGTGGTGTTGTTGAGTCAGTTATCGGGCTTATCAGTCTGAAAACAGGACTGCTGCCGGCTAACAAAAACCTTGTTAAAGTTGATGACACTTGTGCACCACTTGACTATCTTTTTGAACACCGTTATGGTAATCATGATATAGTTATGAATAATAATTTTGCATTTGGCGGGATCAACACCTCGCTAATCTTTAAAAAAATAGAGGAATAGTAATGACTGAAGCGTTAGTACGTGACACACTAAAAGAAGTTTTGATCGAAGAGTTTGAAGTTGAAGAAGATGAGATCGTAGAGGGTGCAAACTTTTTTCAGGACCTGGACATGGACTCTCTTGACGCTATTGACTTGATCGTGATGATGGACAAAAAACTTAACATTGACCTCAAAGCAGAAGATGCACAGAAGATTCGTACTATTGACGAGTTTGTTGCATTGATCATGACAAGAGCTTAATTCTTAGATGTTATTAACCCTACTCTATGTCCTTTTCATAGTAGTAGGTCTACGTTTTTTTGAACCTCATGTTGTGGGTGTGACCCTTTTTGCAGTTGCAGCACCTTGGACAGTTTACGAACTTGTTAAAAACCGGTTTAAAAATGTTTTAGTCCCACTTGCCGCGACAACTGTGGGGTTCTTAGTCTGGTACATGGACTCCGTAATGGTCTTCAAGGTTCTACCGGTACTTATCACCTCACTCTTTTTGGTAAAGTTTTTGGAAGCGGTAGTTTTTAAGAGACCTTTTTTGGCTAAAATGGTGCAAAAGACGCCCAAGGTAGTTTGGAGTGAAGAGAAGCTCTCTTTCATAGACAGTGCTCATATGTACTGGCTTATAGTGACAACGATTAACATGGTGTTACAGATCGCGGTTCTTTTTGCACCGATGAAGATCTGGGCACTCTATACAACAGTAGGCTGGTATATGCTTTTTGGCGGTGCTTTGGCGCTGCAGATTATTTATGGAAAGGTTCGCGGTGTCAAGTAAGTTACTAAGTACATATATATACGGACTTTTTATCTTTTTGATGGTGTGCGCACTCTTTATTGCAGGCGCATTTACCTTACCTGTCTGGATCTTTGGTGGAGACCCACGTTGGTCTTTTCAGGTGGTTGTACGTTTCTTTTGGCGTATTTTTCTCAAGATGTCTCCAGTCATCGGTAAGATCACCATTCATCATCCTGAGAACTTGAACACGCATAAACCTGCTATATATGTCTCTTCACATCAATCCTCCATAGATTTTGTCTTGCTAGGCAGTATCATTAAAGACTTTGCAACCATCTCCAACCATCCCATAAGTGACCTGCCGATCTTTATGAAGATCCCCCGTCTTGTTGGTGTTTATTATATGGAAAAGCTGAACCCCAATGCTGCTATTACCGTTTTTAACCGCTTGACCAAAGCCCTTCAAAAAGGGACCAATGTCTTTATCTTCCCTGAGGGGACACGTAATTATTCGGACACACTGTT
>JALWKG010000371.1 GCA_027081565.1 Helicobacteraceae bacterium | reverse complement strand
TTGATCTTTGTGTTCAGACGTGACATACCTCTCCCTATATTTATATATTGGAAGTTTAGAGGTTTAAATATTAAAATGAACTTAATTCAGTTTATGAACTTTATTCATAAAATTGTTTTTGTGATTAGTTTTTATATGGACAGTGGAGTTGTTTGGTGTTTATTTCTTGTGTCTTTGAGACTTTTTTGAACCTTACAACTTGATCTTGCTCCCCTTTCTTTTTTTGACTCAGCAAAAATAGAAATAAAAAAACTGACTCTAGCGGGCTTCAGGGTCGGTAGCTACCGACTACCTTCACTCCACGCTCTTTTTAACTAAAAATACCAAACTCGACTACGTCTCAAACAGTGGCATTTTCTTAACGTTAAAAAGAGCATTCCGTTCAGCCTTGCAGATGCTAGAGAAGAGCTCAAGAGGTAACGCATCAATTAATGTGAAAGTTTCCACCTTTCATTCCCATTCCAACAAACTCTCAGCACTAACAGCTAGAGTCGTAGCAGTATAAAGAACGTAAAACTTATTGCTTTAGGTTAAAAGTAACTGTCTCTGACGAACAGCGTCTCTCTCTTTTTCTCGAAAATTATCTCTCTGACGCGACAGAGAGAAAAAGTTTGGGGTGCCACAGTTTAAACTACAAAGGTATTAACTAAACCAGATAAAATCAATGAGGCTAACAGAAAAAAGTAAAATGAAGAATGAGTAAGAAATGGTGCAAGTTATAGTTTTACACCATTTAAATATGGATTAAGAGGAAAAACCTAGTCCTAAAAACTAGGTGCTCCGAAGTCTAGGCCTCCACCAAAATTGGCATACTTAGGATCCATATATCCTAAAACATTACTTTTGTTACGCAACATATCAATATCACTTTTAGGTGCGATCCCCTGAGGGCAGACAGGGACACACTCGCCGCAAAGAGTACAGTCCCAAACGCCATTGGTCTGAACCGCATCGATTTTTCCTGCTACATCTGCCTCTCGTACATCACTTACATAACGCCAATTACGAGTCAAGGCAAAAGGACCTATGAACTCTGGATTAACAGCGTAGACAGGACAGGCACTGTAACAGGCACCACACAAGATACAGTCTGATTGTACTTCATTGACTTCTGCCTGTTCTGGTGAAACTGACGGGAGGACTTCTGGTGAGACAGCCCACGCCTTGGCGACTTTGTTAAAAGAGAGCGCCTTTTGCACATCAACTACCAAATCACGGATCAGTGGAACATTTTTAAGAGGCTCAATGATATCTCCGCTCTCTGGTTTATAGGCACAAGCGAGGACCTCTTTACCATTGACTCTCATGGCACAAGAGCCACAGACACTCGAACGACAACCAGATGCAAAACTCAAGCTGGCATCTTGTGTCGTTTTGATCTCAGTGAGAACCTGCAGAAGGGTCTCATCTTTTTGTACTACTTTAAAGGTAACTTTTTTACCATTGCGTATGATATTTATGGTCATCTTAAACTCCTTCGCTTTGCATAGTGGTATAGCCTATCTCAACACGCTGATTATGGAGGATGATCGCACTATGCTTGGCGTAAAGCAGGTCATCTTTTTCACTAAAATCTTCACGAGCATGAGCGCCACGACTCTCTCTACGCTCCAACATCGCAACAAGCATAGTCTCGGCAAGAGTAAGCATGTTGATAAACTCTAAAAACTCTATGAGGTTGGTGTTGTAAATATCAGAGCTGTCTAAAACACCCATCTTGGGGAGTTCATGTTGCATACCATGTACCTGTTCCAGAGCACTGGAGAGCCCCTCTTCGCTGCGTGTAATACCAGCAAAATGATAAAAAAGTGTCCCCAACTCTTGACGTTTTTGGTAAAAGTCTATCTCATTGGTATAACTCTTTATCATCTCTAGTTTGTACGCAACCTCAGCTTGAACTTCAGAATTCTCTGCCACATCATCAATTGCTTGGCCACTCAGTGCGGCCTGCTTACCAGCCTCTTTTCCAAAGACAACCAGCTCAAGAAGTGAATTGCCGCCCAAACGGTTGGCCCCATGAACATTATGGTTGGCACATTCACCAACGGCAAAAAGTCCTTCCAGGTTACTCTCTGCATTTTCATCAACAGCGATCCCACCCATAGTATAGTGAGCGACAGGTTTAATGGGAATAACATCGATTACAGGGTCTACATTTTCATACAGCTTGGCGAGTTTACGCTCTTGAGGCA
>JALWKG010000370.1 GCA_027081565.1 Helicobacteraceae bacterium | reverse complement strand
AACGAAAGTAAAGTGTGTCAGAAGTGTCATCCTATTATCTATGATGAGTATTATGACTCGGCACACCGTAAATCTTCGATCTATAATAATCCCCTGCATAAGGCGTTTTGGGACAAACATCCTAAAGATGCCAAGGGCTACACCTGTGCCAAGTGTCATACACCTACTGACAAAAAAGCTGTTGAAACAGGGATCATTACGGACAATGCTATTCAGAGAGAAGAGCCTATCTCCTGTGTCTTCTGTCACACCATTAAAGAGGTAGACAAAGGAGAGATGTCCAACACCAACATCTCAACAGGTGCTAAAAAAGAGTTCTTCACAGCAGAGCCCTCTAAAAAAGGTTCTAAAACCGCTACTTTTGAGACCAAATCTTCATGGTTTGGATTGGTCAAGACCTCACAAAGTTCACCGTACCACAAAATAGACTATAACAACGAAAATTATTACAACGGCAACGTCTGTATGGGTTGTCACTCCCACACCAACAATGAACATGGTTTTGACACCGTCATGCTTGATGCCATGATAGACAAAAATGACAAAAACAGCTGTATTAGCTGCCACATGCCACAGGTTTTGGGCTCCAAGGTAACACTTAAAGACTCGAAGACCCATGCCTATCATGGCATAGCCGGGATCTATCACATGAACAGAGAAATGGGTAAATATATAGATCTTAAAGTGCAGCAAAACACCGAGGGCTTTAGTGTCAATGTCATCAACCGCTCCAACCATGCACTTTTTGGTCAGGCGCTGAGAGAGGGAGTTTTGAACGCGACTATTACCCGTGATGACAAGACCATAGACTTACCTCCTTTTATCTTTACCCGTATCTTGGGTGAGGATGGCAAAGAGACCATGCCATGGAGAGCGACAGAGAGCCTCAAAGACACCCTGGTCTATGGTAAAAAAGAGATATTTTTTAAAACACCACTTCTAAAAAATGACACCCTCACCCTTACCATAGGGGTCAAACTGATCACAAAAAAAGGTGCTAAAGCTTTAGAGCTGCAAAACAGTCCTGAGATGAGAAAACTCCGTGTTCTTAAGGTTCAACACTTTCAGTTCTAATCCCCATGGATCATCTTAGAGACTATGCCCTCTTTGGTGACAAGTTCATGGCGAAACACACCGGCCAAGTGCATCGAGACAAAGAGTAGAACTGCATACATCACATTTTCATGAAGTTCCTTTACCCAGTGGACACCCTCTTTTGTAAAACCTAAAAACTCATAGAAGTAGAGCGTACCGCCACTCAGTGCCATTACCATCAGTGAAAAACATAAAAAGAAGTAGGTGCCACGCTGCAGTTTTTCCTCTTTAGGCGCACGTATAAAAACTAACAGAGGAAAGATCTTAGGGTCTCTAAAGACCATAACAAGACGCATGACTATAGAGATAGCTAAGAAGAGGGCAAAGATGTAGTGCCACTCCCACATAGGTGCTCTAATAGCCTTCGCGACCATCTTGGCGCTCTCAAAGGAGACATCGGTACCCACTGAAGCCAACTGTGTCTGTATAAGTTCTGTGTTAGTGCGCCAACTTAAAAAAGTTTTGCGTAGTGCCACTGTGCCTAAAAGTCCTATGACCGAAAAGGCCATAGTCCAATGCCATATACGATAAAAGAGGGTAAATTGTGCTTTCATAAGATGCTCCATCAGCTTGGTCTTGCTTGATGATACACGCTTTATATAAAGGTAATGTTAAGAGAATCTTTTTACAACACCTTAATTTAGAAGATACTCTCACTTTCTAAAAAGAGCACCTGCCCTTATGAAAGTTTACTTATAGAGGGAGAAAAGGCCTTGGTACTGATCTGTACCTGTTCGCCTACCTGAAAGAGCAGCGCCTCATCACTGTCCAAAACTACCTCAACGATCTGCTGACCTATAGAGATGACAGCTATATAGATGACATCAGCTTGAATGATCTCTAAGATCTCACCGACCAAAGAGAACTTTTGAGACCCTTGTGTCTTTAACAGCACCTCTTTGGGGGTACCATCATTCACGATCTTTCCCTGCTCGAGTACAATCACACGCTCTGCCAGACGGTAGATCTCACTGGGGTCATGCGAGACCATAACAGTTGTAGTACCAAAGGTTTTATGGAGATTAAGAATGTCTTGTTGCAGCTTGGTACGCATCACAGGGTCAAGTGCCGAGAGGGGCTCATCCATCAACAAAAGTTTGGGGCGTTTCATCATGGCACGACAGAGGGAGACCCGCTGTTTTTGACCACCGCTCAGTGTAGTTGGCAGACGCTCTTTTAAAGCAGAAAGGTGGGTCATCTCCAAAAGTTCATCCGCCAGTTTTTGATCTTTTGAGACATAGAGCAGGTTCTCTTCTACACTCATGTTGTTAAAAAGGGCATACTCCTGAAACACAAAACCGATCTCACGTTTTTGAGGTGGTAATACGGTTCGAGCTTCTTGCCATACTGCCCTACTGACATATATACTCCCTTGCGCTGTCTCAAGACCTGCTAAAATCCGCAACAGTGTTGTCTTACCACTGCCACTAGGCCCTGCCAAAGCGACAAAGGCATGTTCTTCTATAGAGAGGTCAACATCAAGGTGCATCTCGCCAACACTGCCTTTTAAAGGCTTTTGTATCTTTATCTCCAACATTATTGGACTCCGATCCGTCTTTTATGACGCTGGTTGAAAAGATAAACGCCCAAAAGCACCGAAAAGCTCATCACCAACATAATAGCACTGTAAATATGGGCTTGAGGATAGTCCATCACCTCAACAAACTCGTAAATAGCGACCGAGGCTACCTTGGTCTCACCAGGGATGGAACCTCCAACCATCAACACCACGCCAAACTCACCAACAGTATGGGCGAAGGTAACGATAAGAGCAGTAAGAACGGCAGGTTTAATGTTAGGAAGGGCCACACGTAACAGGGTCTCAAAACGGCTCTTTCCCGCGATATATGAGGCCTCCAACATGTTTTTGTTCAGTGTCTCGAAACCTCCCTGCAGCGGCTGCACCATAAAAGGAAAAGAGTAGATCACACTGGCGATGACCAGACCTGTAAAGTTAAAGACAAGTTTGATCCCGAAAGTCTCTTCAAAAAAGGCACCAATAGGGGCATTATACGAGAGGGCAAAAAGCACGTAAAACCCGAGTACAGAAGGAGGCAGTACAATAGGCAGAGAGGTGAGTGCTTCCACAAAAGGTTTACAGCGACACTTTGTCTGACTCAACCACCAGCCTATAGGCATCGCGATCACAAACAAGATCAGGGTCACAATAGTCGCCAGTTTAAAAGAGAGCAGAAAAGGGGTGTAGTCTATACTCATTAAGTCCATGGCACTACCTCCAAAATAGAGAGGTCACTTGACTTGACCAAGGCAGTAACAGCATCACCCTCTTTAAGCAACATACGCTCTGCAGAAGCTTTGGTGATCACGCTCTCTAAAGAGACCCCTGCAAATGTAAAACGGACACTGCAGAGCAGGGCACCTGTTATTATTCTGTCCACATAGACTTCTAACTGGTTTGAGCTGCTCACTTCTCCCATTAACCCTTTTGCCAAGGTAATACTAGTCGCTTTAACCCCCAAAACCACCTTAGTCCCAACCGCTATTTCACTGTCAAGTTCCAGTGCCATCATACGCATCACCTCTTCAGCGGCATAAAACGTGACTATGGTGATGTTCTGCTCCGACTTTATGGCTGTCACCTGCGCTTGAATACGGTTCATGGAACAAGATACCCATAACGCTTAAAGATCTGCGCACCTTCATCACTCAAAATAAAGTCATAAAAAGCACGATACTCAGCCTCGTTTTCTGCGACCTTTAAAAGAACGATCCCTTGTTTTATAGGATGGTACAAACTTGGGTCTACACCTTCCCAATGCAGATGTTCTTCATATTGCTTCATCATCGGTGCATAAAGCGCAGACTTGGAGATGATCCCCACATCTGCTGCCGTCATAGCATAAGAGAGGGTCTGTGAGATAGACTCACCATAAACCAGTTTAGAGTGCACTGCATCGTAAACCCCTGCATTTTTCAGTGCTTCTGCAGCCGCTTTTCCATAGGGAGCGGTTTTAGGGTTGGCTATCGCAATACGTTTGAATTCGGAGGAGGTCAAAGTCTTAAGTGTCGAAGAGAGCGCTTTAGGTCTGACACTAAAAGAGACTAGGGCACCTTCGGCATAGACCTTTGGTCTTTTAACCGAAAGGTTAGCTTCATAAAGCGCAGTAGGAAAGCCCATGTCTGCAGACATAAACAGCCCAAAAGGGGCCCCGCTTTGTATCTGTGCCGCCAACTTACCGCTGCCCCCTACGATCACACGAACCTCAGTCTCAGGATGTTCCTTTATAAAGGCTCCTTTTATCTCATCGATAGCATAACTTACATTGGCAGCGACTGCTATGGTGATCTCTTTTGCTGAGAGTAGGGTGGAAAACAAGAGGAGTGTTAAAACAATAGACCGCATCCTCTGCTCCTAGAAAAAGTAGTTGAGTTCAAAACGGGTATCGAGGTTGTTGATCACTTTCGCCTCAACATAATCCTGATATCCAACTCTAAAACGCCATTGAGCATTGTCAAGAGCCGCTATGTTTTGCATAAAACCCGTGTAATAGTAGAAAGAATCAAGATTCGCCCCACCGTATTTTGAAGCGTCTTCATCTTGATACATAACAGAAGCTTGGACATAAATATCATTATAGATACCGTCCGTACTGGTACATCGTACAAATTCTGCTCTGTAACTCTTGGTGTTGGCACGCCAATTGTAACGTGCCATCGAGCGGGTATAGCCAGAAGTTGGAAAACCACGCCACGGTGTCACAAGGTCTGCTTCATCCAGGATATTGGTGTATGCAAAATTAAACTTATAGTTCTTTACCTTAAAGACCAGACGTGCTGCCACCATCTGTGACTCTAAGGAATTATAATCTTTATAGTTTCTCTGGTTGGTAGCATTCAGATCTCCCGAAAGAGATGCCCCACCTACCTCACCCGCACCCAGGTCAAACTGTTTGATATAACGTACACCAGGAATAATACGTACACCGCCCAATTTCATCTCGTAATTAAGTTCCAACATTGCCTGGCTTATAAGTTCCGGCACTACATAAAACGAGGCATCGATGTCAAAGCTGTAATCTGTGTCAGGTGTTGTGTGAAAGTCCCCTGTGATAAGTGGTGCATCTGTCGGTTTTCCAGCAGCCTTCAAACGGCTATAAGTTAGACCTTTGTGCATAGCACCATCATCATTTTCACTTAATGCAGCAATACCCTGTTGTACTGGATCGGTGTCGTCAAAACAGCCATCACTTGCACAGTCACCGCGCATAAGTACCGCATGTGCCTCTACATGATCGCGTAGCTTTTGGCGTTGCAGGTAGGCTAACTGCAGTTTAGAGTCAGGGATATCTTCTGTTTGAAAGATGAGACCATCAAAAGTATTAGGGATCATCTTGGTATCGTTGGACTTGGTATAAAATGACTCCACAAGCTGTCGTCCTGCAATAATAGAGGTCGCATTCCACCAATCATAACGCATATAGGCCTGACCAAGAACCGCCATGTTTTTGTTACCCGTTTTTAGGTAACTGTAACGACTAAAGGCATCTTTTCCTGCCTTGAAACGCAGAGCAGGGTCAACCTTGGCATCAAAAAAACCATGAGAGTAGTAGAGTCCCGCACCAAAGCCAAATCCAGAGTAGATCGCACTCTGATAGACAACAGAACCACCTGCGCCAGAGATCAGCGTTATATCATGAGAAGCATCAGGTTCTTTCCACCAAAAGTAAAAGGTATTTGAGCGTAAACGGCCATAGAACGCTCCTTCACTAAACATCTCTTGAAAACTATCAACCTCTATAGGCTCATCTCTATACGAGACTGTTGAGTTTTTCAACATAGTCGCCTTAGGCAGTTTGACCTTAGGCTCTGTTGTATTGTTCTCCTGCGCAAAAGCAGCAACGGTTAGCATCATCAATGTGAGGGCAAATCTTCTCAACTTCTCTCTCCCAAAATAGTTATATTGTATGTTTTAAAATAGGCAAAACAGCGTGAACCAACACTTAGTTTCAGGTCATGGAGTGAATCTGACGTAATCAGTACCATAAGTTGTTCTCTACTCTCAAGCTCCAGCGTCAAATAAACACGTTTTCCTTCTGTTCTGATCTTACTGATCTCACCCACTAATAGGTTTTGTGCACTGATCTCAACTGCCTGTTTTGCTATGATAATCTGGTTGGACTCCACCATAAAGGCGATTTTGCTATCAGGTGTCAGTGCCAAATCTTTAGGGCATTTTGCCTTAAGCTCAATTGATCCATAAGAGATCTTCACATCACAAGTAGTGTCACTATAACTCACACTGCGGACAACGCCATTAAGCGTCGAAGCGATGTCTCGACTAAAGGCACCACTTTTGAACCCACTGTTAAGACGCTCTTGATAACGCTCGATCTTACTTTGGTGTATCATCTCAAGTTCATCATAGTAAGCAATAAGGGCCAAAGCAAAACTACTCACTTCAGCACCACCACCACCCTTGCCGCCACTCGATTTACTCACTAAAAGTTGGGTCGAAAGCGTATTCATCTGCTCTATACTGTCCCAAGCCCATTTGTAACTTTTAGAGATCGCCTTGGCACCAGCACTTATGGAGCCAGTCCTCACCACACTTCTAAGTAACTCTATCCGCTCTGGCGTAATAAAGGTCTCACCTTCATGGGTTAAAAAAAGCTTGCTCAAAAGCATATAAGAGGCTGTCTGTTTCATAAGCGTAATATACCAAAGTATATAGCGCTATGTCAATCACATTTAAACTATTTCGCTAAAATATCAACTACAAAGGGCAAAAAATGGAACTGACACCGGCGCAGATCGATGATTTTAACACCAATGGTTTTCTTCTTTTAAGAGGTTTTGCATCCACTGATACCTGCGATGAGATCCGTGAACTGGCAGCTAAACATCTTGAAGAGAACATCGAACCCATAGAGAGTGAAGAGGAGTATTTGCAACAGCAAAACGGCTCCAAGACCACCCGACGTCTTCGCCAAGTCTATGACAGAGAGCCCCGCTTCGCAGCATGGATGAGAAACCCTGAACTACGTCCTGTTTTAGAGCAACTCTTAGGAGAACAACCTGTGTTGCTCTTAGCCCACCACAACTCTATTATGACCAAGCTGCCCCATATTAGTTCCATTACAAGTTGGCATCAAGACATACGTTACTGGCATTTTGAAAATGACAACTTAATAAGTGTTTGGTTAAGTTTGGGAGATGAGTACTTGGAAAACGGTCTTCTAGAATTTATTCCTGGGACGCACAAGCTATCTTTTAAACCAGAACAGTTTGACAAAAATTCTGGTTTTAGAGATGATCTGCCTGAAAACCAGGAGATCATTAAAGGGCGGGTCCATTTTGACCTTAAAAAGGGCGACGTAGTACTTTTTCATGCCAAAACTTTGCACTATGCCAATAAAAACAACAGTGATGCACCCAAGATCTCTTTTGTTTACAGTCTACGAGGGATCTCCAACAAGCCTTTAGTGGGAACACGCAGTGATGACAGAGAGCTTTTACTTCACTAATACCTTCAAATAATAGAGTGGACTAGCAGTGCAGGGCAGTGGACTGCACCAATGCCATTAAGGCAGGCTCTATATGATGTTCTCTGTTTGCCACATCAGTAATAGACTTATAGTTAAACTGGCTATTGCTATAACAGACGATCTTCTCTTTTTCTCCATTTAAAAGCCCATCCATCGCAAACTGCACAAAACGATATGCCATTAGACGATCCCTACTGCTAGGGTTTCCACCACGTTGAATATGTCCTAAAACACTAACACGAGACTCCACACCAATACGCTCTTCAAACCATCTAGCGATCTCCTCTGAAGATTGTTCAATACCCTCTGAGACCACAGCTAAAAAGTACCGTCTTCCTTGCGCCAGCTCTTTTTTAAACTTCTGCTCATAGCCACACAGATCATAAGGGATCTCAGGGATCAGACAGAGTTCAGCACCAGAGGTCAAGCCAGAGACCAGTGCAAGATAACCACAGTCCCGTCCCATAGTCTCTACGACAAACGCCCGTCTAAAAGAAGAGGCCGTGTCTCGAATAGCGTCCAGTGATGTTCTAATAATATTTAAGGCAGTATCCACCCCGAGACAGTAATCTGTACCTACGATATCGTTGTCTATAGTAGAAGGTACTCCTGCAAAAGCGACACCATGTTCTTCATAAAACTTGGCTAAGCCTCTAAAACTGCCATCACCGCCTAAAACTACAAGTTTATCTATAGCCAAAGCATCTAAATTATCTTTTGCCTTTTGGCGATAAGCGGCTTCCATAAAACGCTTGGAACGAGCAGAGCCTATAACAGTTCCTCCACGGTTAATAATACCGCTCACGTCTTTATAGGTCGCCGCTACGATCTTGTTGTCGATGAGACCTTCAAAACCGTCATATACCAAAAATGGTTTCAAGCCTTTGGCTTTAGCATACTCGACGAAGTGTTTTATGGCAGGGTTCATGCCGGAAACATCTCCGCCAGAGCATAAAATTGCGATGTTACTCATCTTAACTTTCTCCTCTGTCTACGATGGTTTTTATTGATACTACTTTACTCTCAAAAAAAGTGAGATAACTCACTTTTCTTTGGGAGATATCATCTCCGCCAGAGCATAAAATTGCGATGTTACTCATCTTAACTTTCTCCTCTGTCTACGATGGTTTTTATTGATACTACTTTATCTATACATAGTATTATTGTATCTCAATATTATATGATAATCCAGACCAACGACCATCACACTAACCGTATCTTTTCATCCCCTCCAAAGCACGCCTACGATATGATGCGTCATTAATTAAAGACGAGGTCATCATGTCAACTTTTAAACCCACGATTATGGACTTTACCAAAAAAGAGCTCGAAAGCCTCGTTAAACCCTCATTCCGAGCCAAGCAAGTCTATGGATGGCTCTACAACAGTTTTGTAGACAGTTTTGATGAGATGCAGAACATTCCAAAAACTCTTCGCGAAGAACTTTCTGAAAAATATATCCTCAATCCTTTAAAGACCCTCCATAAAGAGGAGTCAACTGATGGGACGATCAAGTACCTATTTGAGTTGCCTGATGGTAAGACGATGGAGACTGTTTGGCTAAAGATGAAAGATGCTCAGTACGATGAAGAGGGGAAGCTTCTTCATGAGTCTAAACATACCGTCTGTGTCTCAACACAAGTCGGTTGTAAAGTAGGGTGCAGCTTCTGTCTAACGGCAAAAGGTGGTTTTACCAGAGACCTTACCGCAGGTGAGATCGTGGCACAGGTACTAACTGTTAAAAAAGACAACAACCATGCCTCTAACCGTCGTGTTAATATTGTCTATATGGGGATGGGTGAGCCTCTCGACAACCTTGACAACCTCACACAGGCCATCAAGATCTTTAAAGAAGAGGATGGCCTTGCCATCTCAGGTAAACGTCAAACCGTCTCGACAAGCGGTCTTAGCTCCAAGATCGATAAACTTGGTGAATCCGACTTGGGCGTTCACATCGCGATCAGTCTTCATGCAGTTGATGATGAAC
>JALWKG010000369.1 GCA_027081565.1 Helicobacteraceae bacterium | reverse complement strand
TATCAAGGTAAGCCAGGGCTGGTTTGACCATCAAGATATCAGCACCCTGCGCCTCATCAGCGATGCTCTCGTTGATCGCTTCACGACGATTGGCCGGATCCATCTGGTAAGAGCCTCTGTCTCCAAAGGAAGGAGTAGACTCTGCCACATCTCTAAAGGGACCATAATAGCCGCTGGAGAATTTTGTAGAGTAACTCATAATAGGCAAGTTTTCATAACCACCTTCATCCAGAGCTGTTCTCAAAGTCTCAATGATCCCATCCATCATTCCAGAAGGAGCGATCATGTCAGCACCGGCTTTGGCATGGACCAAGGCCTGTTTACCAGAGATCTCCAAGGTAGCATCATTGTCCACTGTCTCATGAACATGATCAATGATCCCGCAGTGTCCATGGTCTGTGTACTCACAAAAACAGAGATCCGTCACTACAAACATGTCAGGATGTGCCTTTTTTATAGCACGCACTGCTTCAGCGATGATGCCATGTTCACAAAGCGCATCAGAGCCAACCGCATCTTTGACCTCAGGAATACCAAACAAAATAATAGAGAAGAGTCCAAGACGTTTAAGTTCATCACACTCTTTAACCGCCTCATCAATACTCATTTGAAAAACACCCGGCATCGAAGAGACTTCTGTTTTAATCCCGGAACCAGGACGTACAAAAAGAGGATAGATGAAGTCATCTGTAGAGACATGGGTCTCACGAACAAGAGCACGAAGATGTGGATTAAGACGGTTACGACGAAAACGTTGGAACATGATTTTGACCTTTTAGGCCCCAAAAAGTCAAGTAAAAACGACTTGGGACTATTAAGTGATAATATTTATGTATAATTCTATTACTAATATAGTAACGATTAGATTATTAAAATTAAGTAGAATAACTAAAATGAATATAAAAATCTCCAATGTTGCCAACCTTCCTTCACGATTTGGCACATTTAAAGTCAAGTCTTTTCAAGAAGGCCCCAAAGAACACCTAGTGATCTTTAAAGAGCCACTTGCTGCTGCACCTATTGTTCGTGTTCACTCTGAATGTCTCACAGGAGATGCCATAGGCAGTCTCAAGTGTGACTGTAGAGACCAGTTGGAGTTTGCTTTGGAGACCATAGAAAAAAAGGGTGGCATGGTAATCTACCTGCGCCAAGAAGGTCGTAATATCGGTCTTTTGAACAAGATCAACGCTTATGCGCTCCAAGACCAAGGTTTTAACACCATCGAAGCCAACCATCAACTCGGCTTCGCTGCAGATGAAAGAACTTATGAGATCGTTACTACAATTTTAGATCATTTTGATATCAAACAGATCCGTTTGCTAACCAACAATCCTACCAAGATTAATGCCCTGGAAGGGGTGAAGATCTTAGAAAGGCTTCCCATCATCATTGATTCCAATGAGCATAATGAGGGTTATCTTCAGGTCAAAAAAGATGAGATGGGACACCTTCTTTAAGTGTAATAGAAAATAGCGCGAACATGAAGTTTTTTTTGAGCGCTATTATTATATGATAAAGATTCAAATCAAACCACTATCAACAAGGCCTAAAACATATGAAATTACTGAGCACTTTTTTTCTTCTACTCCTCCCTTTCTCCCTACTCGCTGAAAGCGGTGAGTGGTTTGTCGGTCTGGATGGCGGTGCCACAGGCGCTAAACTCTCCAACTCTGACCTCAACAGCAGTTATGCTTTTAGTCCAGAGTATGGCGTTAAGATCGGTATTCGTGAAAAGAACTCACGTATCTACCTAGGCTACACCAATGCCAGTGACATCGGTACTGAGATCTCTAAGACACAAAGTCCGTACCTTGCATTAGAGGGCATCAGTAACGAGTTTAAGGTGATCTCCAACTCTACAGCCAAGTTCTTTTTTGGTGTCCGTTTGGGTGCCTCTTTTGCTGATATCAACGGCTCTAGTACCTCCGCAGTTCTTGCAGGTTTTCAGACCGGTCTAAACTTTATGCTTCCGGCAGATTTTGAGATCGAACTGGCATACCGCCAATACTGGGCGCTTCGTAACAACGATGCTACTGACTTTGGTGCAAGTGCGGCCACTCTTGGTCTTAACTATAAATTCGGCGCTTTTTAGAGACTGCTGTGAACATAGAAGCTGAACTTTTAAAAGAGAACATCACCCTCGATCCTCAGTTTTTTGAGTATGTAAAACGCTATAAAGAGCACCTTAAAAAATGGAACAAGAT
>JALWKG010000368.1 GCA_027081565.1 Helicobacteraceae bacterium | reverse complement strand
ATCATCTTTACAAACATGGGATTCTAGGAGGTTCATGGATGCAGCAGTCTAAAAAAATTCTCGAAGTTAAAGATGTTGTTACCAAGTTTGGTAAAAATCTAGTGCATGATGGTGTAAACCTTCATGTGAATGCAGGTGAGATCTATGGCTTTTTAGGGCCGAGTGGTTGTGGCAAGTCTACCTTGATGCGTGAGATCATTATGTTAGAGCAGTTTCACAGTGGTTCTATAGAGCTTTTAGGACAAAAGATAGAAAAAGTACGCAGGCATGCTGCCCAAAACCTAAGAATGCAGTGGGGTGTGCTCTTTCAGTCCAATGCCCTTTATACCTCTCTGACAGTAGCGGAGAACATTGCACTCTCCCTTCAAGAGTACACCAAACTCTCTCCCAGTATGATCAAGGACATTGTGGCCTTTAAGATCGACATCGTGGGGCTTAAGCAGTTTGATGGAACCCTCTACCCTTCAGAGATCAGTGGTGGTATGAAGAAGAAGGCTGCTTTGGCCAGAGCTCTGGTGATGGATCCCAAGATCTTGTTTTTAGATGAACCGACTTCTGGTCTTGACCCTATTTCTGCGCGAGAATTTGATGCACTTATAGTAAAATTACGAGACCTGTTAGGTATTAGTGTTGTGATGGTCACTCATGATCTGACCTCGATACACAACACCTTGGACAGAATGGCGGTCATAGACAACAAAAAGATCGTTGCTGAAGGGACCTTAAGTGAGGTCACTAAGATAAAAAGCCCATTTATAGAACGATTTTTCGATGAAGGATTACGATGAACTCAAAAACAAATTACACCTTAGTCGGGCTTTTCGTTATGGTCTCCATAGCGATGATCTTTGTCTTTGTCATTTGGCTTATACGACCGACGGATCAACAGCAAGTCACCTCTTTTAAGATATTTTTCACAGAGTCAGTTTCTGGACTGAATGTAGACTCACCTGTTAAATATCGTGGGGTCACTATAGGTAAAGTGACCAGGATGAAGATCAATCCGGAAAACTCTGAAGAGATTGAAGTTGAGATCTTAGTAGATAAAACGGCACCGATTAAGGTGGACACTGTGGCCAAATTAAAGTCACAAGGTATTACAGGCCTAAACTATATAGACCTGAGTCAAGGCTCTCCAGATACGCCACTGCTTTGTGATGAGAGTGTGGACCCAGTTATCACGTCTGTACCTTCATTTTTAGTCAAGGTAGAAGAGTCTTTTGGTTCTGTTTCGGTCAACCTCTCGACAACACTTCATGCCACCAGTGTCTTATTGCGAGAAGAGAACCAGGAAGCCATAACGGGGTCACTTAAACATCTTAACTCCATCTTACAAAAAGCGGATATTGCCTTTGATGCTAAGATGCTCAAGCAGTTTGATCAGCTTTTGAGCGCTACCAACAGACTGACATATAATATCAACACCAAGACACTGCCGAAGGTAGATACCTTTGTAGATGAGAGTGTGGCATTTGAAAAAAGTGTGGCACAAGCGCTGCACTCTATCTCTCAAAGTTATTTGACCATTGCCTCCTCTCTAGCTGTTTTTGAAGAACGCAATAAAAATGGTGACTACTCTGTCAAAGAGAGTACTGCAGAACCTATGAAGGATTTTGGTGCGACTATGAGAGAGTTGCAGCAGACACTTATAGAAGTGAATGAACTGTTAGCCCGCTATGGTGACAGTCCTTCGAACATGCTGTTACAGAGTGAAGAACCTAATGTAGGACCAGGAGAGAAGTAATGAGAAGTTTTTTAAGTATGCAGTTGCTCTTTGTAGCGTTTTTTTTAGCCCTGTCAGGATGTTCGATCCAGTCTACTGTACCTCCCACAAGCAAGTTGAGTCTTAATGCACATCCTAAGATCCCCGTGATAAAAGATAGTGCTTTTAAAGAGAAAGTAATTAGGATGGGGGTGATAGAAAGTACAACCATGCTCTCTGGAACTACGATCTATTATACAACTGACAGTGGAGAGAACTACTCTTATACTAAGGCCCGCTGGAACGAAAGCGTGACTAAAAAGCTGGGTGACGCGATGGTACAATCCTTGAGTAAAAGTCACATTTTCAAAGATGTGATCCCTTTTCGCTCTTTGGCCAAAAATGACCTGATCTTTGAGATCAATATTTATGACTTCTCTCAGGTGATTCATGATGATGGCACCTCTACCGTACATATGGCTGTGAAGCTAAGAGTTGTTGAGCAGTACAATCG
>JALWKG010000367.1 GCA_027081565.1 Helicobacteraceae bacterium | reverse complement strand
CCGCACAACTTTCCCATGTCAAGAGATTATCCTGGTAGGAGATAAATGAGATCTGCGCTCTGAAGCAGTTACCCAGATCAAGACTTCTATCATCTATTTTGTTTATAAGGGTCTCAAACATGGCCCGCTCTTTAGCATCGGTGATAATTGGCTCAATAGTAGGTTCTGGTATTACAGGTACGACTTTTGCAGGTACCTCTACTGTCACTTGTGCAGGTGCGATATCCGCAGGAGGTGCAGGTTGTGACTCTGGAATGATCTGCTGAGGTGTAACGGGGTCATTTTGAACAGGTGCTGTTTGAACTGCTGGGGTCTCTTTGGGTGCTGCAACAGGAGCCTTCGGCGCAGTTGGTATGGGGGCACCACTGCTGATCTGTACTTCAAGTGACTCGATCATCTGGTCGATCTCTTTGACCTTGAGTGCCTCTAACATTTTGAAAAATATCATACTCAAAACAAAAGCGCCATCGGCGTTAATACCAAACAGAGACTTGGCATCAGAGAGGATCCTAAAAAAGCGTTCGATCAGTAAGATGGAGTAGCGCCCATCTTGTTCATATAGGCGCTCTTGTAAAAAGGCGATGAGCTCATCTACGACCATTTCTGCTTCGTAGTCCTCAAGAGACTTAAGGTGCTGGATAATGCCGTCACGATCACCATTGAAGATCGTAGCGAAAACAGTCTCTAGAAACTCAGGATCAACGAGTCCAAGCATGTCCGTGACTGTTTGGACATCAACATGGTTTTTAGAGTAGATAATAGCCTGATCAAGCAGGGTCAAGGTATCACGCAGACTGCCAGAACCGCTACGAGCCAAGATGTCAAGTGCGGCGTCTTCATAGCTGATATCCTCTAGCTGTAAGATGTGCTGCAGGTGATGTACGACATTGATGTTGGAGATACGTTTAAAACGAAAGTGCTGGGTACGACTGAGTATGGTCGCTGGCAGTTTGAGTGGATCGGTAGTGGCCAAGATGAACTTGACAAACTCAGGAGGCTCTTCGAGGGTTTTGAGCAGGGCATTAAAGGCCTCTTTGGTCAACATATGGACTTCGTCGATGATGAAGATCTTAAACTTTCCTGCAGCAGGTTTGTACTTGGTATGCTCGATCAGATCGCGGATATCGTCGATTTTACGGCTAGAGGCAGCATCCATCTCGATGATGTCCATATGGCGTCCCTCTTTTGCCATGACACAATGCTCACAGACACCGCAAGGGTTAGAGGTAGGGCCATTGTCACAGATGAGTGCCTTGGCAAATATACGGGCGGTAGAAGTCTTTCCAGAGCCTCTCAACCCTGAAAAAAGATAAGCGTGAGAGAGTCGGTTAGAGTCCAGTGCCAGTGACAGTGTTTGGGAAATGGTCTCTTGACCGATGAGTTCGTTAAAATTATCGGGACGATATTTTCGTGCTAAAACTTCTGAGCTCTCGTTCACATTGTTGCCTTTTGTACTAAGCTATGACCACAGTGGTCTATAAAGGGCTTGTTAGAGCTGCCCTAAAGATAGATTTTATCATAGCTAGGCTTTTGATGAGGAAAATATGACAGTAAGGTTTTGGAAGGTCTCTATGGTTTGTTAGGGAGGTTTAACCAGCGTTGTGCAGTTTGACGCAGTGCCTCAGGGTTTTCAGAAGCAAAAAACTTGATCTCTGGGTCGGGATACTTTTTATCAAACTTATAGTGGGACTCCAAGTACTCTACAATAGCCTCGCCTGAGTGGATCAGTGTCACCTTGTGGTCAAAATAGGCACTAATAGCATCAGCGATCAGTGGAAAATGGGTACATCCCAAGATGACACCGTCTGGACAGGGCAGCGCTTTAAAATAGTGTTCTAAAGTGCTCTCCAATATCTCCCCCTCAAACAGTCCCTCTTCGATGATGGGGACAAAAAGACCTGTCGCCTTGGAGGTGGTGTTCATAAATCCATGATCTTGGAGGAGTGTCTCGTAAGCTTTTGAATTGATGGTTGCATTGGTACCGAGAACAAGAACTTGTGCACTGTTGTCGCTCAGCGCATTTTTAGTAGCGATAATACCGGGTTCAACTACACCGATAACATCAAAAGGTGCCTGTGCCCGCATCTCTTCCAAAGCGTAGGCACTGACGGTATTACAGGCAGTAATTAAAAGGTCGATCTCAAAGTTTTTAAAAAATTCCAAGGCTTCGAGAGAGTAACGCACTATAGTGTTTTTGTCTTTAACTCCGTAAGGAACAC
>JALWKG010000366.1 GCA_027081565.1 Helicobacteraceae bacterium | reverse complement strand
AATTATAATAGTCTGATTGTTTTGACTCGTGGATTTCTGCCTTTGCAGGAGTGATGAAGAACTTTGGACTTAGTAACGAAATTGATATTTCGATATTCATAAGATCTCAGAGTAGGTCACCAAAAGGAACAAGCATGTTTACAGACAAAGTAACACTCACAGTATCATCAGGAAGAGGCGGCCAAGGCTGTGTGGCATTTCGTCGCGAAAAATTTGTAACCAATGGTGGACCAAACGGTGGTGACGGTGGAAAAGGTGGAGATGTCTACTTTAGAGTAGATAACAACACGCATACGCTCTCAGGTTTTAAAGGAACTAAAAACCTTAAAGCTGAAAATGGACGCCCTGGTGAGGGCTCTCGTATGACAGGTAAGTCTGGCAAGCCACTAATCGTGACTGTTCCTCCTGGAACACAGGTCATTGATGCTGAAACAGGCGAAGTGCTTTTTGACCTTTTAACCAATGGCTATGAGGTACGTTACCTTCAAGGTGGCCGTGGTGGTTTAGGTAACTTCCACTTTAAATCATCAACAAACCAGCAACCGCGTTATGCCCAACCGGGTGAGGGTGCAGTGGAACGTGAGATCATATTGGATCTTAAACTGATCGCTGATGTTGGGCTGGTCGGTTTTCCAAATGTTGGAAAATCAACACTTATTTCTACAGTTTCCAATGCACGTCCAGAAGTAGCAAACTATGAATTTACAACCTTAACCCCAAAACTGGGTCAGGTGGATGTTGGTAACTATGAGTCTTTTGTGATGGCCGACATCCCTGGAATTATCGGTGGGGCTAGTGATGGTAAAGGCCTTGGCTTGGAATTTTTACGTCATATTGAGCGTACTAAAACACTTCTGTTTATGATAGATATTGCTAATTACAGAGAGATGATGGAGCAGTTTGAGACACTTAAGGTAGAACTTGAGAAGTATTCTGAAAAACTCCATGGCCGTTCATTTGCTATTGCTTTAACACGTAGTGATGCACTTTTACAAGAAGAAGCCGTTGAAAAGGCATCCGCATTTATAGATGCATTGGGGCTTAACGCCGGTATCAAAAGTAAGTTTGGTTTTGAAAACACTTTCCCATTTTATGAGCAAGATGATGAAGATGGCACAGTTGCCTACGACACGAGCAAACCACTTTTTGTAGCCCCTATCTCTTCTGTGATGCACACCAACATCGATGGTCTGCGTTATGCACTTAATGACTTGGTGAAGAAGAACCGTTAATGAAACGTCTGGTCGTTAAGGTTGGTTCTGCTGTTTTAACACAAAATGATGGTGTGGCGGTAGAGCGAATGCGCGCATTAGTCGACTTTTTGGGAGAACTCTCTTTCAAGTTTGACGTGATCTTGGTCTCATCTGGGGCTGTTGCCGCGGGATATACCAAACTACCACTGGACAAAAGTGTCTTAAAAAACAAACAGGCACTCGCTTCTATAGGTCAACCACATTTAATCGAGCTTTATAGCCGTAAGTTCGCAACACACAACAAAATATGTGCACAAGTCTTGGTAACAGCAGCCAATTTCAAAAACCAGGATCAAGCAGCGCGTATTAAAAATACAGTAGATACCTTGGTAGAAAATGGTGTGATCCCTATTATTAATGAAAATGATGTCACTGCAACAGATGAGTTGGTTTTAGGGGACAACGACCAACTCTCTGCCTTTACAGCTGATGCGATCGATGCAGAGATGTTGATCATACTCTCGGATATCGATGCCTATTATGATAGTGATCCACGACAGAACGCTCAGGCAAAAATCCTTAAAGTTGTAGATGAAATCAGTGCAGAGGCTCTTTCTCTTGAGGCAACCCCACATGGTGAATTTGCTACGGGTGGTATTGTGACGAAACTCAAAGCAGCGGACTATATGTTAAAACATGGCAGAAAAATGTTTTTGAGTTCGGGATTTGATCTTTCGGATGTGAAATCTTTTCTTTTAAACAAAGAACATGTGGGCGGTACACTATTTGCTAAGGAGAGAGTGTGAATGTAATCTTTATGGGCACACCTGACTATGCCAGTGAGATCCTTTCTACTTTAGTTACAGATAATGAGATCAATGTTGTGGCTGTATATACACAACCTGACAAACCCGTTGGTCGTAAAAAAGTGATGACACCTCCTATTACTAAAGTGGTTGCTTTAGAAAACAGTCTTGCAGTGTATCAGCCTAACCGTCTGCGTGATGAAGAGACCGTAGCTGAACTT
>JALWKG010000365.1 GCA_027081565.1 Helicobacteraceae bacterium | reverse complement strand
ACTCTCGTGTAGAAGCAGAAGATAGACCAGATGACACTGATCTTATAGAAAAGATCGATGATCCTTTTGATCTTTACAGTGAAGAGATCATTTCTGAGTTGAATGTTGAAGAAGATGTGGATCTTAAGAGTGTAGTCAAAGAAGAGAAAGCACGTCTGAAATCTCAGAAGAACACGCTAAAAAACACAGCTAAAAGTGCACCTGCTTTAGTCTCCATCTTTAGAGTTGTGCCGTACCTTTTTTTAGTGCTTGGTTTTATTGGACTTAAAAACAATGCCTTATTGAGTTTACCACCATTTTTAGTGGGACTTGGTTTTGGGATAGTAGTTGGATTTTTTATGGGACGATCACTTTTTGTAAAAGAGGTGATCGAATCGTAGGACTTTAGACGATGATGACAGAAGTATCATACTCGTTAATTAGTCAGTGATCATCGGAATGTTGATAGAGACATTGCTATCATTAAACGTAGCATAGAGGTTGTTCGCCTCTGCCAGGAGTTCGATCTCAGAGACAAAACGCTTTAGAAAAGTCTCTCCACTGATCTCAACAGTAAAAAGTGAGTATTTCTTCTCTCCAAACTTAATATGTTCTCCCACTCTGTAATAGAGCTTTGTTTTAATGACATCACTGCCTTTATAACTGTCATAGATCTTGTTTAACAGTTTAATATAGCTGTCAGGGTGCAGACGTATGTCTGGAATAGTAGGGTCCAACTCTTTTAAATACTCACTTTGAGTACCTATAGAGTTTGTACTGATACATAGGTCTATAAGTGTATAGATGTTGGTCAGTTCACCAGTGGGCTTGGGTGCAGAGAAGTTGAGGGTAGGTTGTTGGTAAAAGCGAATACCGATCTCTGTTTCGTTTTCGTAGCCTATAGTAATGCCAAAAAAACGATAACGGCCAAACTCCAGGTCTAAAAAAGTCGTCTTAAAACCAAAACTAGTACTGGCGTGGGTTGTAGCGATCTCAAAAAGGGTATTTTTGTCAACACTACCAAGAAGATATTGTGCTTCGTTGTTAAGCGAGAGGATCTTACCGCTAGAGCTAAAGAGGATAAATGGGTTATAATCGTACTCTATCCACTGTTGCTCAAAGGTCATGATATTTACGCTTCTATATAGTTTTTAAGACGTCTACCCACTTTAGGGTGTTTAAGCTTTTTAATAGCAGATGATTCTATTTGACGGACACGTTCACGTGTAACGTTAAGCTCTTTACCAATCTCCTCAAGCGTACGGTCACTCTCATCGTCCATAATTCCAAAACGCATTTTGATGACCGCTTTTTCACGCTCATTAAGCTGTTCAAGAACACCTTCGATCTGTAGACGCAGGTCATCTTTCAAGATCGCATCAGCAGGTGCCAAAGAGGTCTTGTCTTCGATGAAGTCACCAAAACGGCCATCATCTTCATTACCAATAGGTGCTTCAAGTGAGATAGGCTCTTTAGTGATCTTAATAACGTTTTTGACCTTCTCAACAGAGAGCCCAACCTCTTCAGAGATTGTATCGACATCTGGCTCTTTACCATTTTCCTGGAGGTATTTACGCATGATCTTGTTAATACGATTGATAGTCTCGATCATGTGGATCGGGATACGGATGGTACGTGCCTGATCAGCAATTGCACGGCTGATGGCTTGACGAATCCACCAAGTTGCATAAGTCGAAAATTTGTAACCTTTTTTATACTCAAACTTGTCAACTGCCTTCATCAGACCAATATTACCTTCTTGGATAAGGTCAAGGAACGGAAGACCGCGGTTGGTATAACGTTTGGCGATAGAGACAACAAGGCGAAGATTGGACTTGGCCATACGTGTTTTAGAGATCTCAGAGATCTCTTTACCACGCTTGATCTGCTCAAGGATCTCAAGTAACTTCTCTGGTTCCATGTCGAAACCACCTTTGGAAGCTTCTTTGGTCTGGATAAGTTTTTTGATCTCCATATAGGTGCTGACCATAGTCGCTTCAGGAACACGTGCGGCAATGTCTTCTTTGGTCAGCTCACAGATCTCTGAGACCATCTCTACGTGATTATTACGTAAGGTGTCGTTGAAAAGTGGCAGTTTGTACTCAAGACGTTTAAGCTCTTTGTCAAAACCGTCATCACTGTGAAGGGCAGTCTCCATGGACTTTACCAATTCATTAATGAGTTTAGAAGTTGGTCCAAGGTCTAGTAGACGCTCTTTAAGCATCTTCTTTTTGAAGCTTGCCGTTAAAAAGTACTGAACATACTCTTCCGTCATCGCTTCACCCTCTTCAAGAATGATCTCTTTTTCTGTAACCTTTAACCAATCTTTTTTTGCTTTTTCAAGTGCTTTAAAGCTTGAGACAACAGCATCAACACGCTTTTTGTCTTTAGCAGTCAGTGCGACTTCAGACTTGTCCTCTTCGATATCGTTACCATCAGCATCTTGCTCTTTTTCATCTTCAAAACTTTTGAAAAGTTCTTTAACACGACGCTCGCGGTTGATCAGTGGATCTTTATAGTCTAAAATAAAGTCTATAAGGTAAGGTACAGAACAGATCGCATCGATGATGATACTCTCACCATACTCGATCTTTTTAGAGATCTCGATCTCCTCTTCTTTTGTCAAAAGTGGAATCTGTCCCATCTCACGCAGATACATACGAACAGGAGAGTCTGAACGTGACCACTCCATAAGCTCATGTTGTTTTAAGATGTCGAAATCTTCACCCTTTGAATCTTCAATGAGTTTACGCTGTGCAGCCAAACGTGCAGCTGCTTCTTTGTTGTTAAGCATCTTGGCATGTTCTGATGCTGTAAACATACAGACTTTATATTTTTGAGAGAGTTTGAGGATGTTTTTGGCTTGTGCCGCTGTAGGTTGTTTTTCAAAAATCTCTACAAGAGACTCATAGGTCAGACAGTCATCAGACTTATGTGATGAAAATGTTTCATCTAGGTATTTGTTTAATTCTTTTGCGGTCATATTTTAATGCGCTCCTGAGCTGAGGGTAAATAAAAGTAATAGGATTATACCCAGTTTTTTTAAACTTTTACTTGGAACTGTGTTGAATTTCTCTCTATTTCTAGGGAATAGATAATAAAATTTTAATCGCAAGCTTACACAATTTACGTATCATACTAAATGATATGATATACTTTTTAGAGCTGTTTAACTCCTTGTGACCCTTTTTTGGATATAATCCCAAAAAAATAAAGGGCATCTGTTGAAGATCAACAGGTTGTACCAAACAGGATTTTGAATGCAAACTATTGAAGGAAAAGTCTGGACATTCGGTAAAGATATTGATACAGACCTTATTATAGCCGCAAGATATTTGAATACATCAGTGCCAGAAGAGTTGGCAAAACACGTTATGGAAGATGCTGATCCTACCTTTGTAGAGAAGATGACACCGGGTGACATCATTGTTGCTGATGAGAACTTTGGTTGTGGTTCATCTCGTGAACACGCACCTATTGCACTCAAAGCGGCAGGTGTTGCTGCCGTTATCGCTCCGACATTTGCACGTATTTTTTACCGTAATGCATTTAACATGGGACTGCCTATCTTTGAACTTCCAGAGAGTACTGAGATTGAGAAGGGTGATGTTGTCTCTGTAGACCTTGACAACGGAACGATCACTAACAAAACATCAGGTAAAACTTATGACTTTACACCGATCCCACCATTTATGCAAGAACTTATCAATGCTGGTGGATTGATGAACTATGCAGCTCAAGAAGTCGCTCAAGGAGAGAAATAATGAAGAACTATAAAATCGCACTGATCAAAGGTGACGGAATTGGTCCTGAGATCATTGATGAAGCGGTCAAAGTACTCGACGCGGTAGCTTCGACCTGTGACTTTGACTTTCAATACGAAGAGTTGTTGATGGGTGGTTGTGCCTATGATGTCACAGGCGATCCTCTGCCACAAGAGACTGTTAATGGTTCTATGAACTCTGACGCAGTACTTTTTGGTGCTATCGGCGGTCAGAAGTGGGACAACCTTCCTCGTGAGAAACGTCCTGAGTCTGGACTGCTTCGTTTTCGTAAAGAGTTGGGTGTTTATGCCAACTTACGTCCAGCAGTGGTTTATGACGAACTGGTCAATGCCTCTTCACTAAAGCCAGAGATCATCAACGGTGTGGACATCATGGTGGTTCGTGAGCTTATTGGTGGTATCTATTTTGGTGAGCCTAAAGGGCGTACTGAAGACAAGGGCTGGAACACTATGGTCTATACTCGCATGGAGATAGAGCGTATCGCTCATCAAGCTTTTAAAATCGCACAAAAGCGTTCTAAGCGTGTCTGTTCTATAGACAAGGCTAATGTCCTTGATGTATCACAGCTTTGGCGTGATGTGGTCACTGAGATCGCTGAGCAGTATCCAGATGTTGAGTTGACACACATGTATGTTGACAACGCAGCCATGCAACTGGTTTTAAACCCTAAGCAGTTTGATGTCATGTTGACAGGTAACATCTTCGGAGACATTCTCTCTGACGAAGCTTCTATGCTATGTGGCTCTATCGGTCTTTTACCTTCTGCTTCAGTTGGTGAGTCTATAGGTGTTTATGAGCCTATTCACGGTTCTGCTCCTGACATCGCGGGTCAAGGCATCGCCAACCCTATTGCGACTATAGCCAGTGCTTCTATGATGCTGCGTTTTGCCCTTAATGAAAACGAAGCGGCAGATCGCATTGACAACGCCATCAAAAAGGCACTTTCTGAGGGTTACCGTACCGGTGATCTGGCACAGTTTGATGCTAAAGAGATCTGTTCAACAAGCGAGATGGGTTCTATCATCGCTAACTACGCAGTAAAATAAACTCTTTTTAGAGCTTGTAGCTTCTGCTACAGGTTTTATAAAACAGTTTAAAGAGGCCCTTTATGAAGCAATATCGTGTACTGATCGATGCCAAAGATGAAAAAGGTCTGGTCTACAAGATCGCCAGTATTTTTTATAAACATGAACTTAACATCATGTCTAACAACGAGTTTGTGGACAAAGACAATGACAAGTTCTTTATGCGTTCAGTTGTAGAAGGAATGGTCGATGCAGACCAACTTGAGGCTGAACTCGAAGCAGTACTTCCTGAAGACTCGAGTGTAGAGATCGTCAAAGCTGTTAAGAAAAATATTATCTTAATGGTGACCAAAGAATCCCACGCGCTAGGTGATATCTTGATCCGTTACGAAGCAGGGGAGTTAGATGCTAATATACTAGCAGTAGTCTCTAACTATGATCTGCTTGAGCCTCTTGTCAGTAAGTTTAACATCCCTTATATTACGGTCTCACATGAGGGACTTGAAAGAGAAGCCCATGAAGAGGCTATCTTGAAGGCATTGGGACAGTTCAAGGATGTCGACTATATCGTACTTGCCAAATATATGCGCATTTTAACACCACGTTTTGTTGAAGCTTATGAAGACAAGATCATCAACATACACCACTCATTTTTACCGGCATTTATAGGGGCAAATCCTTATAAACAAGCTTTTGAACGTGGTGTTAAGATCATTGGAGCAACAGCGCACTTTGTCAACAACAATCTGGATGAAGGTCCTATCATCGCTCAGGAGATCAAGCACATCGATCATGCTTACGGTTGGAGAGATATGCAGCGTTCTGGTCGTGATGTGGAGAAGATCGTTCTCTCTCGCGCGCTTAAACTGGCTTTGGAAGATCGTATCTTTGTGCATGCTAACAAAACGGTGATCTTTTAATGTTTAACATCGTCCTTCACAACCCCGTGATCCCTAACAATACAGGAAGTATAGGCCGTCTCTGTGTCAACACTGGTTCTTCATTACATCTTATCAAGCCGTTAGGTTTTGACATTGATGAAAAGGCAGTACGTAGAGCAGGGCTGGACTATTGGCATAAGCTGGACCTTCATGTCTGGGACGACCTTGAGAGCTTTTTCAAAGCACAGGATGAAAATGCACGTTATTTTTATGGGACGACTAAGACCGATACTCCCTATTTTGAACAAGCATTTCAAGAAAATGATTTTCTCTTTTTTGGCTCAGAGACAAAAGGTCTGCCTGCTGAACTTTTAGCAGCACATCCTGATCGTTGTATGACCATACCGATGACAAGAGAGGGCAGAAGTCTTAACTTGGCAGTAAGTACAGGTATCATACTTTACGAAGCTATTAAACAGAACTTTACAAGTTATAAGGAGCTGATGTGAACAGTGTAATGGACTACATCATGTTAGGGCTTTTTGTGCTCTTTATGTTTTTTATCTTTGGCGGATACCATCAAAACAAGTTTGAAGAGAGAGAAAAGGGGCGTAAAGCAAAAGAGGAACGTGAAGCACAAGAAGAGAAAGACACCTCTTCACATTAACAGATGCTTTTGATCAAAGTTACAACGATCTTTACATGCCGCATTGCTTTTTAAAGATACGCTATAGAGTTTGAAGTAACTTTATAAGACGACCGATATCGCCCACTGAGATGTCAGGGTTCTCTTTGATAACACGTTTAATGAGCAGATACTCTTTACTATTAATGTTCATAACGATCTCCTTATAATATTTTCTCAGCCCAACGGCTAAATGAGACTTCAACACTATCGAAGAACGCGTCTGCTTTTTTAATTATCTTTGCCATCTGTCATCCTTTTTCGTTCTTAATTAGACATATTCTAGGCTTAATTAGTTTTTTTACCAATTTATATTGCAATTTGACATATTATTTTGATAAAGTATGTCAATCAATTAAGATAACAGTAATAAAAGTATATATAAAGAAAAGGGGCAGTTATGAAAAGTTTCAGTGAGATCGTAGAAGAGATCAAAGACATCATCTCTTCAGACATTCCAGGGAAAAAAGTGTTTGACAAAGATGTTGCCAATGCATTGGAGATCTCTCAGATGAATTTTGCAACAATGAAGAAGAGAGAGAAGATCCCTTATGAAGAGTTGTTGAACTTCTGTGCAAAGCGCTCCATCGCTATAAACTGGTTACTGTATGGTCAAAGTCCAGAATCTTTAGTTGAAGCGACCAACCAGTTTTACATGGTCCGTTATTTTGATGCGGTCAACGCTTCTGCAGGTGGTGGTGCCAATATAGAAGATGAGGCTTTTGACTCTTTAGCTATTGAACCTCACTTTTTAGCCACACTTGGTGGTGAAAGTGAACTCAAAAACATCGAAGCTATTAATGTGACAGGTGACTCTATGGAACCAACATTTTTAAATGGCGATATTATATTTTTAAACCGTTCTAAGACGGATATCTCTCGTGGAGGTATTTTTGCCATACAAACTGAAGATATGCTCTTAGTTAAACGATTACAAAAGCGTATAGATGGTAAAATCGACATTATTTCAGACAATAAAGATTTCTACCTACCACAAATAGCAGAACCGGGACAGATCAATGTCCTTGGACGTGTTGTTGGACGTTATGGTGGTGTAGAATAGAGTGCCAAAAAAGGCCTCTTACTAGATAATAGGCTATTGGTCTCATTAAGGAGATGCTTTTGCATCACAACTCTGTTTTCTTTTCTTTGGTTATCAAGGGGCTGTTTTTTACGCTTTTGTTCACAGCAGTTCATGCAGAGCAAACACCTCATGTTGACTTTAACCTCTCTATACCATCACCATTGCTTCCTGCCGCAACAGTAGAATTAAAACCTTTCAAAGATCTCTCCACATTGGAGTCCAATAGCAGTAATAGTTTTTGTATGACACCAGTCTATCCTCATTTTGTAGAAGACCTTTACCGTTTTCCACAAGACATAGAGGTCTATGCTAAAAAAAATGCACTGACACATAAACGTCGTTACGCTATACAAAAAGCTTTTGATAGAAACTACTTCTCTGTATGGAGTTATAAGCGACCACCGGAAAAGGCATCTACAGCGCGTTGGCCGTTTCGTGTCTACACCAAAGGGTGTGCATATGGTGAGAATCTTCAACTCATACAGCAGTCTTGGTATGATGAGATGTTAAAACAGGCGAACTTTAAACAGTTTGGCAAGGTAAGCCGTTATGGCATGACCCTGCATTTCTCTTCGTTGCGTAACTTTCCAACCCATAAACCTCTTTTTAGAGATCCCAATCGTGCCGGTGAAGGTTTTCCTTTTGACTACCTGCAAAACAGCGCGGTACATGCTAATGAGCCTGTTTTTATTTCACACTACTCCAAAGACAGGGCTTGGACTTACGTCTACACCTCTTATGCATCAGGTTGGTTGCCAAGTTATACCATTGCCTATCTTAATAAAAAAGAGCGTAAAAAATGGAAAAAAGCAAAGCCTGTCTATCTTTTAAAAGAGAAAGTGGCTTTAACAGATACTCAGGGACATTTTCTTTACTATTCTCGTATTGGAATGAGACTAAGCTTTATAAAAAAGAGAGGGCTTTACACTTACGCACGCGCTGTAGCGCCAGGTGCTTTTAACAAACCTACCTTTGTCACCATACGGTTTAAAAACAGTGATGTCACCACTAAGCCACTGTTACTAAACCAAAAAAACCTGACCAAGATCACACAAGGTGTCATGAAGAGTAATTATGGGTGGGGTGGTCTTTATGAAGAGCGCGACTGCTCTTCAACACTACGAGATATCTATACCCCTTTTGGTATTTGGGTTCCTCGTAACTCCAAACAGCAGTCTCGTGTAGGAAAGGTGATTTCACTGAAGGATTTAACGCCTCAGCAAAAAGAGAAGAAGATCATTTCAAAAGCGATTCCTTTTGAGACCTTCTTACATCGAAAAGGTCATATCATGCTCTATCTTGGGACTTATGATGACAACATTATGATCTTGCACAATATGTGGGGGATCAAGACTGTTGACGACCATGCGGAAGAGGGACGTGTTATCGTTGGAAAAGTAGTGATCAGTACACTGGACATAGGAAGCGAACAGCGTGGTTATGACTACAACAGTTCCTTGCTGCCAAGCCTTGACCGTATGAATATATTTACCTATAAACCTGTCAAGAAAAAGCATAAGAAGCGTCGTCGTCATAAGAAAAAAGCCAATGGCTAAAAACATTTTATGCAGTAGGTAACAGCGATGACTAGACTACAGGCCTACATAAAGACTTTTGCACTCTCAAATAATGTCGCAGCAGACTTAAGTCTTATAGAGCAGTTGCAAAAACAGCACCTAAGTCGTTTCAGCTTTAATAACATTACGGTTTTACTCGAAAACACACCCAGTTTAGACTTAGAGATCATTATTGAAAAGATAGTAGACGAGGGCAGAGGCGGTTACTGTTTTGAACATAACAAGTTGATGTTTGAAATGTTGAAATATTATGGATACGATGTAAAGATAAGTTTGGCAAAAGTGCTTAACAATCAAGAGATTGAAGCACCAAGAACACATCGTGTCAGTATCGTCACCTTTAAAGAAGAGAAGTACCTTGTAGATGTTGGTTTTGGTCACGTCTGTCCACGCACTCCTTTGAAGTTGTTAGACAAAACAAATGAAAAGGATGATTATCAGGCTGTCTCTAATGGCGATGGTAGTTACACACTTATGATCAAGAGACCACGAGGATTTTTTAGACTCTACACCTTTGACTTGGCTGATTATGATGATGCTGACTGTCTGATGGGTAACTTTTACTCTGCAAATTATAAAGATGCGGCATTTCTTAATAATCTTGTGATTTCACGCATTACAGAAGAGGTGACATACTCGCTAAAAAACCTCTATTTCTATACTATAAAAGGTGATGCTCAGGAGTGTATGGATATCAAAAATGAACAGGACTTCCAAGAGGTGCTTAAAACATAC
>JALWKG010000364.1 GCA_027081565.1 Helicobacteraceae bacterium | reverse complement strand
ACGAAGCAAAAGAGAAGTTTGCTGATGATCACTTGAAATTAGAAGTGATGAAACGTATTCCTGATGAGAAGATCTCTATCTACAAGCAAGGTGAGTTTGAAGACCTTTGTCGTGGACCACACCTTCCAAATATCGGGCTGATCCGTAGTTTTAAATTGCTTAAGATCGCAGGTGCTTACCTTGGTGGTGACTCTAAAAATGAGATGCTGACACGTATTTACGGTATCGCTTTTGCAGACAAAGAGTCTCTAAAGGCACATATGACGATGTTGGCTGAAGCTGAGAAGCGTGACCACCGTAAGATCGGGGCTCAGATGAAGCTTTTCTCTTTCCGTGAAGAGGTTGGTGCTGGTTTTCCTATCTGGCTTCCTGCTGGTGGACGTCTTCGTGCCCGTTTAGAGTCTCTACTTTTTAAGGCCCACCGTAAACGTGGTTACGAGCCAGTTCGTGGTCCTGAGATGTTACGTTCTGACCTTTGGATGACTTCGGGTCACTACCAAAACTATGGTGAGAACATGTACTTTACACAGATCGATGATGTCGAGTTTGGTGTAAAGCCAATGAACTGCGTAGGTCACATCAAAGCCTATGAAGATGAGCCTCACTCATATCGTGACCTGCCACTTAAGTATTTTGAGTATGGCGTGGTACACCGTCATGAGATGACGGGTGCACTTCATGGTCTTTTCCGTGTACGCGAGTTCACACAAGACGATGCACATATCTTCTGTACAGCAGAGCAGATCGAAGAGCAGATCATTGAAGTCGTAGACTTTGTTGACAAAATTATGTCGACGTTTGAGTTTGACTACAAGATGATGATCTCCACTAAGCCGGAAAAAGCGGTAGGTGATGATGCAGTTTGGGAAGTCTCTACCAACGCACTTAAAAATGCGATGGACAAAAACGAACTTAAATATGAGATCGATGAAGGTGGTGGAGCATTTTACGGACCTAAGATCGACATAAAGATCACTGATGCCATTGGGCGTGAGTGGCAGTGTGGAACCATTCAGTTAGACTTTAACCTTCCTGAGCGTTTTGAACTTGAATATAGTGGTGATGAGAACAACAAAATACAGCCAGTGATGATACATAGAGCAATTTTAGGTTCTTTTGAACGATTTATTGGTATATTAACAGAACACTATGCTGGTGAGTTTCCAATGTTCATTGCTCCTACACAGGTTGCGATCGTTCCTATTGCCGAACCACACAATGCATATGCTAAAGAGTTGGCAGACAAACTGATCGATATGGGCGCTGATAGCGAGATCTTCTCGAAGAACGAAAGCCTGAACAAGCGTATTAGAACTGCTGAAAAAGGGCGCGTTCCGATGATCATCGTCTTAGGTGACGAAGAGGTCGAGCACAAAACAATTGCTGTGCGTGACCGTAGAAGTCGTGAACAGTACAATCTTAGCGAAGCAGAGTTCTTGGCTATGATACAACAAAAAATAAACGAGGTAAATTTTTGAACCGAAAAAAAGACAACACCATAATGAACGAAGACATTCGCGTTAGCGAAGTTCGTTGTAATGTAGATGGCGGCGAGTCATTAGGCATTATTCCAACAAGAGAAGCACAGGCTAAAGCAGATGAGATGGGACTGGACTTGGTTCTAATCGCACCTAATGCAACACCACCTGTTGCCAAGATCATGGATTATGGTAAGTTCAAATACCAAGAAGAGAAGAAGAAAAAAGAGCAGCGTAAAAACCAGATCAAAGTAGAGATCAAAGAGATCAAGCTTTCTGTTAAAATCGCTGACAATGACATTAGCTACAAGGTAAAGCATGCACGTGAGTTCTTAGAACAAGGTAAACTTGTGAAGTTCCGTGTTTTCCTTCGTGGACGCGAGATGGCCCACCCTGAAGCTGGACGTGATGTACTACTTCGTGTTTGGCCTATGGTTGAAGACATTGGGGTTATGGATAAGCCGCCTCGTTTTGAGGGTCGTTACTACAACATGTTAGTGACACCAATAAAAAAAGACGACAACAAAAAGAAGTAATAGCTTCGGTGCAATTTGCACTTCAGCTCACCACTTGACGCTGTAGATAGCCTAACGGCTTCTATTGATATTACTTTACTCCTTAAAACTAAGCTCCCAGTTTACTTTTTTAATAGGAGATATCGTTTTCGGGATCGCTTCAGCACAACTTCCACCAAATCTATTACTTCTTTGCGATAAACAAATTTTTTTACGATGCGCTTTGCTATCTTTACTATTTACTGCTCTTAAGTTGACGAGATTATCCTTCGTAACACGTAACATTACTGCTTGAAAAGTATCTCCATGATCTCTTCATCACTTTTTCCCTGTGCTTTTTCTGAGAGGAAGCGTAAGTACTTATGTCCATACTGTTTACATACAAGTTCCATGTCATCTAAGAGTAGGAGGTAGGGGGCGATGAGGTGTTGATGCAGGCGACCCTCTTCTTTTAACTCGTACAGGAGCTTCATGAGTTGTCCACCTGAGAGTTTTAGGTTGAGCGCAAAACTGTAGAGTGTTATAAGTGCAAGAGCGTGTAGTTTATAGTCGCACTCCCTGTTCTCTGTAGTGGCCTTTTTTTGTTTTAGGCATTGCTCTTCAAGGTAGTAGAACTCTTCTTCTGCCTGAGCAAGCATAAGTGTTAAATCTGTTTCTGACATAGGTAAAGTATAACCAAAAAAAGTGTCGAAACAGTCTTGAAAATAGAAAAGACGCGTGACCCATCGCTTGAACTAGAATAAAAGATGGATAAAATCTTATTTTTTATCTCTTTGTCTCTTCACCTTGGTTCTATAAAATACTAACTTAATTATTTTTTCGATATAATCACGGACTTGTTTTGCCCCAACGGGTCAAGATAGTCAAAATTAGAGAGGAGTTATTATGCCTAAGATGAAATCTGTAAAAGGCGCTGTTAAGCGTTTTAAAGTAAAGAAGAACGGCCAGATCAAACGCGGTACAGCGAACAGAAGCCACATCCTTACTAAGCAAGATGCACAAACACGTCGCGAACAAAATGCACCTAAATTAGTTGCAAAAGTAGACGCTAAGAACATCAAAGCGATGATCAACTAAGATCATTTAACAAACATTCTCCAGTGTGAACTGGGCAAGACCACTACCATGTGGCACCGTGAATTTTAAATTAACATTTAATCAAATGGTCAAGAAAAAAGGAAAAACATGCCAAGAGTAAAAACAGGTGTCGTAAGACGTCGTCGTCACAAAAAAGTATTAAAACTAGCTAGAGGTTACTTCCAGGGTCGTCACAAGCACTTCCGTAAAGCGAAAGAACAACTAGAACACAGTATGTATTATGCATTCCGTGACCGTAAACAGAAAAAACGTGAGTTCCGTAAACTATGGATCATCCGTATCAATGCTGCATGTCGTTTAAATGACATCAACTATTCTCGTTTCATCAACGGACTTAAAAAAGCGAACATCGAACTAGATCGTAAGATCCTTGCTGATATGGCAATGAACGATGCAGCTGCATTCTCTGCTGTTGCAGCACAGGCAAAAGCTGCCCTCTAATTTCTACCTCAAGAGCTTCGGCTCTTGAACCTTCTTCTTTTAGCAAACACCACTTCAACCTTATATTTTAAAAAGATCTTTTTATTAGTTGCTCTTTTGTTACTCTTTGGATAGACAATCACGTACTCTTAGTATATAATAAATGAGGATTTTTATCTCTCAAAGGGTAGTATATTGCGAATGTATTTTTTTCTACTTTTTTTCTACTTGATCCCAACATTTTATGCGGCAGAATTTATTGTCAAAGATGTTAACAGAGATGATAACAGATCTTCAACATGGATTGCATTACCCTACATATTTTCCAGTAATTCAACGGGACTGACTACCGGAGTAGCCGGTATCTTCCATGGTTTTGTACAGCCACAGATGACGATGATCGTCACCGCTTTTAGAGGAGAAGAGCTCCCAGTCAACGAATATGGTAGCAATGGGGTGGTAAGTGAAGAGAGGGCATACTCAAAAGGTTTTTTTGTAGGTGTGACAGGTATGAGGGTACCTTATACTGAACGTTTTTATATCAGTTTTCTTGGGATGCGTGCTTACTACCCCAATCAACAGATCTATGTGGATGGTAGTAATGACTCAGTAAGAGATATAGAAAGTAAAGGTTTTACTAACCTGACACCGTTTCAGACTCAGGGGTGGAGTAATTGGTCGTATTTGGATCTGCGCTATGTCTTGCCTATAGGTGCGTCTAAAACGCAAGTATTACCAATCATAGAGAGTCGCAGAGGTATCGCGGTCAACAGAGATCATGTGGGTGGTGGTATCCCTTTTATAACAGGACAGACTATGGTGGGTCTTAAGCCCTTTTATCAGCGCTGGACAGCAGACAAGTTGGACCCCAATGCAGAGATAAACACTAACGGGCTCAAAGGGTATATCAAACATGACAATACAGATTATCCTGACAATCCAAGCCGCGGTTATAGCATGTCGTTTAAGTATGCACAAGATTTCGGATGGAGTGAAAGTACAGAGGCGTGGAATGCTTTAGAGATAGACTATACACACTATGTTGAACTGCCATTGCCCTCATGGATACGTCATCAGGTCATTGCACTTAACAGTTGGACGGCTTACTCTCCATCATGGGACAAATCCAGTCCAATACCTAAACCAGATGGTACTGACAGTGTCTTCGACAAAGGCCAACCTCCTATGTGGGAAGGTGCACGTTTGGGAGGTTGGGACAGGATGCGTGCTTATGACAGTAATCGTTTTAATGACAAAGCGGCTATTTATGGGGCTGTTGAATATAGAATGATCCCTAATTTTAATCCTATGCGCGATCAGGAGTGGAGTCCAATTCCTATAGACTGGTTTCAAGCAGTGCTTTATGCTGAAGCTGGACGTGTCGCCCCTCAGTACAACCTTAATCTCTTAAAAGATCTAAAGTATGATGTCGGCTTCAGTCTTCGTGCACTTGCTGCGAGAGTACCGGTACGTTTTGAGATGGCTTGGGGAAGTGAAGGTTCCACAATGTGGGTGATGTTGCAACAGCCCTTTTAGAGATGTTGGAAAGGTTCTTATGAATGTATCCATTTTATGCTCTCGAAGATTCCAAACAGTATAGGTTGATGGACGAGATAGATGATTAGGGCATGACGTCCTAAAAAGACAACCGCATCAACAAGTTTTCCTGATTGCAGACCAATATCAAAATACCTTTTATGCCCCACATAGATACCAATGAGTACGGCTGCAAACCAAGGGAAGAACTGTACAAGATCTTCGGTGACACGAGGCAGGTGCAGGGGTGTCTTTAATGGTCCGTAGAGCCAGTGCATATTCAAAAGTCCCATATTGAAAAGTATGATGATCACAATACCCAGTACAAGAGCTGCCTTGGGTATACGAATAAAAAAGAGTCCCGCTAAAGACCCCACTAAAATAAAGTGTATTACACCAAAATAGATCCACGTGTTGGGGTTCATAAAGTAAGAGGCGACACTAATGGCAAGGGAGGCTAACAGTAGTTTCCCTGCTCTGCTAAAGACCTTTTTATAGTTAATCATCTCTTGGTTGGCCAAGACTAAACTAATGCCTACAGTCCCTATGAAGAGGCTCAAGATGACATACCTGAAATAGCGCCAGTCCAATCCATGTCGGATATTGATGTCGATGTAGTGAAAGTAGTTCAGATCAAACGCGAGATGAAAGCCCACCATCAAGAGGAGTGCAAAACCACGGATAAAGTCGACTTCTATGTAGCGTTTGGAAGTTTGCATGGCTATAGCGCGTTGAGTTGACGGATTTTCATGAGGTTGTCATCTTTACCGTTGATGTTAATATGCAGTAGAAAATGCGTACTGTTTTTATACACTCTAAAGTTTATAACAGGGCCAAAGTCATCAATAATAGCGTTGATATTACTCTCAAATGGGTAGGTGAGTTTGTTGGTAGACTCCACACGATAAAGATGTTTGTCTTTTACAAAATAGACCACATAAGGCATGACATGGGTGTGAAGAACATGGGATGTCTGCATAAAGACCATATCCTCTTCTTTTGAGATATTTTCTATCTGGCCTGTTTTAGGTTGGGAGAGGGCAAGGTCCAAATAGATGGTTTTGTAGAGTGACTGTTGGGTGGTGATCTCTTTTAAGCGTTTGGTATAAAAGATGTTAGACTTGTCTACCGTAGCCATAGCTTGATAGAGAAAGATCATAACCACTGCAAAAAGTGAGATGGCGATCATCATCTCTATGAGGGTAAATGCGTTACGTCTCATTGGAACTTCACCCGTAGAAACGAGCTGCTTTCGTTGTCTATCTTAATAGTGGTCCGGCCGATTTCCAAGGTGTTGGCTACTTCACTGGTCTCGGTCACGAGTCCTTCGTCGTTATCACCACTTTCTTCCTCTGCTTCTGCAAGAGACTCTGCTGCATCATCGAAGTTGAAACTGGTCACCTCTGTATAGATGATCTCAATCTTTTTATCTTTGAGTTTACGCCGAAGGTCGTCATTGACATTAAAGTCTTTGACCAACTCCGAGAGGTCCATCTTTTTATCTTCATATCCATAGATCTCATTGCCTAAGAGTAGGCTGCTCATGTTAGTCTGGAGGATTTTTTGATGAACACTGGAGAAGGTGTAGGAGTTGTTGGCAAAGAGTTGCAGGAGTGCAGAGATCACCACGGAGATGATCATAACAGCAACAAGTACTTCTATGAGAGTGAAGCCTTTGTGTTTAGGCATGGGCCAAACCGACGCGTATGGCTTCGTCTAGAGAGGTCTCTCCCCGAAGTAGCATCTCTTTGAGCTGCATGGAGATCGTAATGAGGTGTTCACCTTCCAGAGCTTTAGAGATAGTATGCTCATCGGTAGTGTCTTTTAGCAGGTCTTTGACCAAGTCGTTCATGATCAGCAGTTCACCGACAGATTGACGGGCACTGTAACCGCTGTAGTTACACTGATTGCAACCAACAGACTTGTAGATCATGGTGTTGGAGGCGATGTTATACTCTTCAGCAAACTCTTCAGCAATGATGTCTTCTTCTTTACAGTGATCACAGATACGACGTACCAGACGTTGTGCCATAATACCAAGTAGTGAAGAGGAGATTAAAAATGGCTCCACTCCCATGTCGGCAAGACGTGAGATGGTCGCGGCTGCTGAGTTGGTGTGCAGGGTAGAGAAGACCAAATGACCTGTCAGTGCAGCACGTACTGCAATATGTGCAGTCTCTTCGTCACGGATCTCACCTAACATGATGATGTCAGGATCCTGACGTAAAATAGAACGCAGCGCAGCGGCGAAGGTAAGGCCCACTTTTTCGTTGACCTGGATCTGAGAGATGGTCTCGGACTTATACTCTACCGGGTCTTCAACGGTAATAAGGTTAAGCTCAGGAGACTGCACCTCTTGCAAAAAGGCGTGTAGAGAGGTGGTCTTACCTGAACCGGTAGGACCTGTGACCAAGATAATGCCATGGGTATTACGCAGCAGGGTCTGAATGTTGTGAACAGTCTCATCAGGAAAACCGAGCTGGTCAAGGTGGGGTACAGAACCACTTTGCATCAAGAGACGCATAACGACGCGTTCACCATAAAAGGTAGGTAAGATCGAGACACGAATGTCCAAGGTCTCTCCTGAGATCTTGATCTGTGTTCGTCCATCTTGAGGGATACGGTTTTCGGAGATGTCGAGGTTGGAGATGACCTTGATACGACTGATGATCAAGGCGATGACCTTCTTTTCGAGGTCAACATTTTTACTTAAGACACCATCAACACGAAAACGGACTTCTCCCCGTTTTTCATGCACTTCGATGTGGATGTCGGAAGCTTTTTTCTTGACTGCCTGATAGAAGAGGGCATTGACAAACTTAATGATGGGTGCAGACTCTTCTGAGGTAAGGATGTCAGAAGAGGTACGTAAAAACTCTGTTAATGAAAGTTCATCATCTTCGTCACCATCTGCACCTTCTCCCTCTTCTTGCATAGTCTCGATCTGTTTGTCTGTGCGCAGTTCAAGGTAACGATTGTAGAGACGCTCATACGACTCCTCATCCAAGATCAGAAATGGATATTTTTCTGAGAGTTTGTTGTAGTAGTTGCTTGCCTCTACGATATACTCTTGAGAGGTGACGGTAACGACTTCTTCGTCGATCGTAGTCAAAAGCAGATAGTTTTTGACAAACAGTTCAGTCTCCATTCCCTCTATTTCTACGGGCTCCAGGTTCAGGTCATGGTGAAGGTTAGCAGTTATCATTACTTTTTGATCGCTTTTTGTGTCTCTTCAGCACTTTTTTCGATAGTACGGAAAACCTCTTTGTTGTACTCGGTCTGAAGACGAGTCAACTCACCTAACTGCTGCTGCAGTTCAGAAAGTTTTTCACTTTTGTCAATGATGTATGGGGTCAAGATCACAATAAGGTTATCTTGTTGGTCTTTGGTCTCGTTGTGTGTGAAAAACCACCCTAGAAGAGGGATGTCACCTAAGATAGGCACTTTGGTCTCAGTGTCAGTAGTGTAATTTTTAACTAGGCCTCCAATAATAATACTCTCACCATGGCGTAAGATAGCTTGAGTCAAGACACTCTGCTTGGTGGTTACTGGTTGACCATTGGCATCGACTGTCAAAACATTTTCCAAGACAGCCTCAGCATCCAAGGTCACTTTTTCATTAGAAGAGACACGGGGTTTGATGGTCAGGGTCAAACCAACATCTTCACGTTTAAAGGTGGTGGTGGTTCCAAGTGTTCCAGCGGCATTACTACCGGTTGCAAACGAGAGGGTCTTACCAACATAGATCTTAGACTCTTGGTTGTTAACACAGAGTATAGAAGGGCTGGAGATGGTCTTAGAAGCACCATTGACCTGAAGAAAGTCAAGTGAAGCACCAATAGCCAAACCGGTCGTTGAAGCACCAGCAGGAAGGGAACCCCCTATCATAGTAAGTGCTGAGGTCCCTCCAAAGTTCCCACTGAAGGCAAGAAGACCTGCAGAAGACAAAGAGAGTGCCTGCAAGTTGTACTTCAAACCGATCTGTTCAGCATCGTCTTTATTGATCTCAACAATACGGGCTTGAACATAGACCTGGTACTTCTCTTTGTCCAAGGTCTCTATGATCTTTTTAAGACCCTTTAGAACACCTGGATTTCCTACGATGATAACAGCATTGATCTCTTCACTTGCAGAGACATTTGGCTTCATTGTAGGATCTGTAAAGGTTTGTTTGGTGACGATCTCTGTTAAAGTGGCCAAAACACTTTTGGCATCAGAGTTTTTAAGTGGAATGATCTGTACTACTTCATTGAGGTTCTGTTCGGTATCGAGCTTAGAGATGATGCTTTTGAGTTTGGTCACATTTTTTTTGTTTCCAACGAGTATGAGTCCATTGATGTCGGCATTTAAGAGGACTTTTACATGCTCTGTCGCTACCTTCTCGTTAAAGATAGTCTTAGCGATGTCAGTGACTTGGGTATGAAGTTTTTTAAGATCTGCATGTTCAACAGGAACGATCTCAATGACCTTAGCATTTTTGCTTGCAAGATCTTTGATGATACGTTTGATAGTTTGGATGTTGGCAGGATAGTCTGTTAATAGTAGGGTATTAGACTCTTTCATTGTCATCAGTTTGGCTGTTTTAGAGATAAGGTAGCGTACTTTTGCAGCTACGATGTCAACGTTTTCACCTTCTACTTTGATGGCTTGTGTCACCATGGTATGCCCGCGTGCAATATAACCTGAACGAACAATAGGCACATTATGCTTGGCCGCTTCAGTAGAGCGAACCACTTCATAGTAAGAACCATTTTTGATTA
>JALWKG010000363.1 GCA_027081565.1 Helicobacteraceae bacterium | reverse complement strand
CTTACCTAGGGCTTGGTATTGTAGCGCCTCAGATGAGTTGGGGCACGATCTTGAGTAATGGTAAAGAGGTCTTGGACATTGCATGGTGGGTGAGTTTCTTCCCGGGTATGATGATCTTTCTAGTGACTTTTTCATTAATGAACATTGCCAACTATCTACAGCATCTCAACAGCAGTAAAGATATACAGAATTAATTAGCGAATAGACTTTTACTCTATAATATCATCGGTATCTGTAGGTAACATCTCTGGTTCTTCATCCGAGGCAATAGGATCATGAACCTTCTCCATCCAAAGATCTTGCGATACATTACCCCTTGCGCGATCATAAGCAGGGGAATGGTCCATATGAGACCAACACACATAGGTATAGCACTTAAGGCTACAATAACAAAAAGTGTACCGTTGATACCGGCAATAGTCCACCAAGAGTGGATTACAGCATGACGTGAGACCTCCATAGCACCCCAAATACCAAACTTTTTATCGATGATAAGGGGCAGGGTAAAACTGTAGGCGACAGAGAGATAGATACCTGGTATGAGAAGCAGTGCAAAACCGACATATGTAAAAAGGGTGATTAAAAGAGAGGCGAAGACCAAACTCCAGACATAGACATAGTAGTTGAAAATAGTGTCAATGGCCAAGGCTTCATCATTGGCTCTGGCATAACCTAGCAGCAGTACGCCTAGAGAGAGTGGCACGCCTCCGAGAGCACCTCACTGATGCTAAAGTCATAATCTCCCGTAACAGCCTTGTGCAAACTTCCCTGATCACTATACATCTTATAAATCTTTGTGTTAAAATGGCTTAAGGGCACCTCTAAAAACCCTAGCCATTCTCAGCGCTAGAGAGGAGTTCACTATCAAGGCGACCTTTTGAAGTCCTAGCCATAGCTAAGGCAAGAAAGGGCAACGCCGAGTGTGGGCTCCTCTCTAGCGCTGAGGATAGCTAAGGTTGTTAGAGGTACCCTTGTATCTTAACACAAGTGAACAAAATGATACAAGTGAAATCTTCTGGAAATGTTGTACTTGTCTTAGCCGCGATCATTATTATACTGGGTGCATTTAAAGTTGCTTCAGTCATTGTTGTCCCTGTACTGTTAGCCAGTTTTATTGCCATTATTATCTCTCCAATTTATGGGTGGTTGATCTCTAAAAACATACCAGCTGCATTTGCCCTGTTAGCCGTTATAAGTGGATTGGTCATTATTGTCTCAATAGCTGGAGTTATCATAGGTACGTCAGTACAAGGTTTTAGTGATAATCTACCACAGTATGAGGCACAGATGGAGCATCAACTCAATAGTTTAACAGCGATATTGCAAAAATATGGAATTATCAATGGTGAACTGGGGTCTCTTTTTAATCCAAGTGCCTTGATAAAATACTCTGCAACTGTCTTAAAAGGTGCAGGATCGATTTTAACCAATAGCTTTATGATCGTGTTGATCATCGCATTTATGCTGTTGGAATCCACCCATTTTAGCAAGAAACTTGACCAGGCCAAGGGACATAGTAACGCTATGGTGCAGATAGATGAAGTCTTTACCAAGATCAAACACTATATGGCCATTAAAGCTGTAGTCTCTTTAGTAACCGGTCTACTTATTTCTGGGTTCTTGTTTTTAATGGGCCTTGACTATGCCATTCTTTGGGGCTTTATCGTTTTTTTGTTGAACTTTATACCAAACATCGGTTCTATCTTAGCGGCAGTTCCCGCGGTACTTCTGGCATTTGTTCAGTTAGGGCCATTTGGTGCTTTGGAGATCGGTGCTATTTATTTGCTTATTAACATTATTATTGGCTCTATTATAGAACCACGCCTTATGGGTCAAGGGTTGGGGCTTTCTACCTTAGTGGTCTTTTTGTCTTTGATCTTTTGGGGATGGTTGCTGGGGCCAGTGGGGATGTTACTTTCGATTCCGTTGACGATTGCTATTAAGATCATACTTTATAGTCAAGATCCAACGCGGTGGATAGCAGTCCTAATGTCAAACACCCACTAAAAGTTTCAGCTGCTGCGCGATTTGCACCGGGGTTCACCTCTCAACGCACAGGAGTGCGTCTTCGGGTTCACTCCCGGCACAACTCACACCACATCTGAAACTTTTAGGATATTATTGGCTTTTACGATGAGCTTGGCCATCTTTCTAAAAACTAAGTAAGCACGTGTCCCACAAACTTACTCATGTTGTCCATGATCTCACCACCGCGTCTGAAGCCTAGGCCACACGCTTCGTAGGCGAAGAAGACGCCGGCTTGGTACTTGTTGCCTTGGCTGTCTTTTGGAAAGTCTACATACTCTTGGTAGACAGGACGGTAGTTTTCGTAAGGACCATCTGTCTGTGCAACAGTGCTGCCTGATGCATCTACGATCTTGGTGTTGGCACCTTCTCTTCCAAAGTGGCGCTTTTCTACATAAGCACCTTCTAAAGGTGTATCAGAACACTTTAGCAGGTAAGGGGAGTCGGGGAAAAGCTCTGAAAGGATCTTTAACATTCCTTTAGACTGAAAGAGAACTGTGTATGCAGGGTTTAAGATGACAGCCTTTTGGTTTTGCATGATCTCGTTTAAGACCACTGCCAACTCACCTTCATCACTGCCTATATCTTCCCAAGGGTAGAGTTTAAACCAGTACTCATACTCCATACCATTAGCATCAGCTATACCATTTTCATCAAACTGTACGTTTTGTAAAAACTCAAAACCTGTAGTAAAGCCGGCATCTGTTGCTATCTGCTGGAGCAGTCGGGTTGTGACCTCCTCTTCATCAAGGCCTTCGACACTCGAAAAGAGTATTTTCCATCCGTCATAACGTTCTTCAAAAAGATCGGTATCGTCAAAGAGGGTGATCAGTCGTTTGAAGTTGGCCTCTATGGCTTTATAGACGTCGTTAAACTGTTTGGCATCGTCCATACCGTTCGCTTTTAGCAGTGCCCACTGTAAAACAGCGGTCTCAAAAAGTCCGGTAGGAGTGTCTGCATTAAACTCTATGAGTTTAATCGGTGCGCCATCAATACCACCAGCAAGATCAAAACGACCATATATATGCCAGTGTACATCGTTTTCCCATGACTTTTTGATGGTCTCAACAATATTGAAAGGGATACCTAGTTCAAAAAAGAGATCATTTTCTATGACATGTTCCGCTGCTTCAACGTACATATCATAGAGGGTGTTAGTCGCTTCATAGTAGGCTTCAGCCTCTGCTTGACTTACCTCTACAAGTTGGTCTGCAACATATTTGCTACCGTCTTCATCAGTATGCCAACTGAAACCGATCTGCTCGAGATCTGCATCGTCAAGTGGTGTGACGTCTTGAAGTTTTACCATAGATTATCCTCCAAAAAAGCTGCTGCGTGTTGATGAACTTCTCTTTTTAGAACTGCCAAAGAAACTCTTTTTAGAGCTGGACTTTGAGGCAGAATTTTTGCCAGCAGCACTTTTGTGGTAGGCGGATTTGTTGACACTGTTTGAGTGTCTCTGAAAGTTTTTGTTTCCCATTAGAGCATTACCGATCATGTTACCTAAAAGCGATCCTGCTGCAACGGCTAAAATTGTTCCAGCAAGTCCCATACCTGGAGATGTAGAAGGCTCCTGGTTAAGTTCAGATTGGCCATTTTGAACTTTTTGGTACTCCTGTTCTGCAAGCGCGCGCATCTCATTTTCATTCATAAAACGCTCAACAATACGACCATTTTCATCGTGTTCACGAATGATGGCACGAGAAGGTCCCTCTGTAGGCATCTCTTCGACAACGACATACTTGCCATTGGGCTGCTGTTCGATGACTAAAAAACGATTTTGCTGCTGCTCCTCTTGTTGCTGAGAACATCCTGTGATGCTACTCATAACAACAAGTCCCATGCTTCCAAGAAGTGCAGAAGAGCCAATAGTAGTGATATGTTTCATGTTTTTCCTTTTAACGTAACTGTTTGAGTTTATAATGATTTAGTTTGAAAATATGAGAAGCCTTACCCTCATAAAGTGTTCGACCGTCTTCAACTATTATCTCTGCCTGCCGCTCAGCAAAGTCACGTTCAAAGTGCTGGTTTGCAGCATTGGCAGAGGTACTGTAAAACCAACCAAACTTGTTAAGAAGTTTGTGGTGGGCTCCTTCTGAGACGATGCGTATGGCTCTGTTATTGATAACAAAAGTGGTACTTTTTGCGCGTCGCAGTCTGTTTTTAAACTGTTGAGGTACACGTCCTCCCATCTCTTTATAAGTCTGCAATGAAGAAAAACTTTGTATAAAGGGCTTATGAGGAGGACGTGCTTTGATCTTGGATAAGCGACTTGCATCTTGAGAAAGGAAACCGACGGTGGTGTCGGTCTGTGCAAGTATGATACTGTTCATCTAGTGGTTAAGATAGTCTTGAAGTGCTTGAGGCTCATTCCAGTTGACATCTTGCATCTGTGAAAGTGCATCGATAGCTGAACGTGCCGCACTGAGTGTTGTGAAGTATGGGATGTTCATAGAGAGAACGATCTGACGGATCACAATGGCATCTTTTTTAGAGGTGTTGTTGTCCGAAGTGTTGATGGCCATGGTAATGTCGCCATTACGCATAGCATCTTGAATGTTAGGACGTCCTTCAGAGATCTTAAGTACAAGTTCACAAGGGATTCCTGCAGCTTCGATGATCTTTTGAGTTCCTTTGGTCGCTACAAGTTTGAAACCTGCATCGTGAAGCCCTTTGGCAACTTCAGGAGCGTGCTCTTTGTCCATGTCTATAAATGACAAGAAACAGGTTCCTTCACTTGGGATGATATTTCCAGCTGCCATCTGTGCTTTGGCAAAACTTTTACCATAGTTACGACTGATACCCATAACCTCTCCTGTAGACTTCATCTCAGGACTAAGAACCAGATCAGCACCATAGAGTTTGTGGAAAGGAAAAACCGCTTCTTTAATGGCGACATGGTCTTTAAGACGTGGCTTTAAGAGACCGTTCTCTTCCATAACGACTTTGTAAGTATCATAAAATGCCAATGCAGAACGAAGGTCCTCTCCCATCATAACACGTGTCGCTACTTTAGCAAGAGGAACACCAGTCGCTTTAGAGACAAATGGAACGGTACGAGAAGCACGAGGGTTGACCTCGATAAGGTAGATCTCGTTTTGGTAGATGGCGTACTGAACGTTCATCAAACCAACAACACCCAAACCAAGGGCAATGGTCTTAGTTTGCTGCTCTACCTTCTCTTGAAGCTCTTTTGACAAGTTGAGTGGTGGTAGTGAACAAGCAGAGTCACCTGAGTGAATTCCAGCCTCTTCAATATGCTGCATAACAGAACCAATATAAACATCAGTGCCATCACAAATACAGTCAACATCTAACTCGATCGCTTGATCAAGGAACTTGTCAACAAGAACTGGCGCATCATTAGAGACTGAAACAGCTTCATCCATATAGGTACGAAGTTCTGTCTCGTTGTAGACAATACGCATAGCACGACCACCAAGAACAAATGAAGGACGTACAAGCACAGGATACGTAAGTCTTTCAGCAATGACTACGGCCTCTTCTTTAGTTGTAGCCAAACCATTTTTAGGTTGAAGTAGGTTATTAGCCTCAACAAACTCAGAGAACTGCTTACGATCTTCTGCCAAGTCAATAACACGGGCAGGTGTACCAGAAATCTTGGCACCGATAGCTGTTAACGGGTTGGCCAATTTCAGTGGTGTCTGTCCCCCAAAGTGGACAATAATACCATCTGGATTTTCTGTCTCGATCACTTCTCGAACATGTTCGAAGTCAATTGGCTCGAAGTAAAGTACGTCAGAAGTGTCATAGTCAGTAGAGACCGTCTCAGGGTTACAGTTGTACATAATGGTCTCATGTCCCATGTCGTTAAGAGCAAAGGCAGCATGAACACAACAGTAATCAAACTCAATACCCTGACCGATACGGTTTGGTCCACCACCAAGGATCAGCACTTTTTTCTTGTCAGTTTGACGTGTTGGTGCTGCTGGAAGCTTTGTGATATTTGTTGTTGAGTAGAGGTACGGTGTCAGTGCCTCAAATTCAGCAGCACAGGTGTCCACTTCGTTGTACTCATGGTTGATGCCCAAACGTTTACGTGCTGCATAGATGTCATTTTCGCTCATCGCAGTAGAGCAGTTCTGCGTGATAAGGTTAGCGATGCGCTTGTCAGAGAAACCATCGGCCTTAAGACGACGGAAGGCTTTTTCATTATTGAGAAGTTCAAGGTTTATACTTTTTTCACTCTCGATGATCTCTTCGAGTTGGTACAGGAACCATGGGTCGATCTGACAGGTGTCAAAGACCTCTTCCACACTCATACCACGACGCATACCTTCTGCAACATAGAGCATACGATCAGAGTTGGGACGACGGATTTCATGTTTAATGAAGTCCATGTCGCCTTCCATCTCATCGAAACCGCTAAGTCCTGTCTCAAGAGAACAGAGTGCTTTTTGCATAGACTCTTTAAAGGTACGACCAATTGCCATAACTTCACCAACCGATTTCATCGATGTTGAAAGTGTTGAGTCAGCTTCTGGGAACTTCTCAAATGTAAAACGAGGGATCTTTGTCACAACGTAGTCGATCACTGGTTCAAAAGAGGCAGGTGTCCCAGTAATGTCGTTGGTGATCTCATCAAGAGTGAAACCAACAGCAAGAAGGGTCGCTACTTTAGCAATAGGATAACCTGTCGCCTTGGAAGCAAGTGCAGAAGAGCGAGAGACGCGAGGGTTCATCTCGATGACGATCATACGGCCTGTCTTAGGGTCTACAGAGAACTGAACGTTAGAGCCACCTGTATCAACACCCACTTCGCGAAGAATGTCAAAAGAGGCGTCACGCATACGCTGGTACTCTTTGTCTGTCAGTGTCAGTGCGGGAGCAACTGTGATGGAGTCACCAGTGTGAACACCCATAGGATCAAAGTTTTCGATGGCACAGACGATGATACAGTTGTCCGCAGAGTCACGGATCACTTCCATCTCGTACTCTTTCCAACCTAGAAGAGACTCTTCAACCAAGATCTCTGTCACAGGGCTTTCATCAAGTCCACGCTGGGCCAGTTGCTTGTACTCATCAATGTTATATGCTACACCTGAACCACCACCCGCAAGGGTAAAAGAGGCACGGATAATGATAGGAAAACCGATCTCTTCAGCAGCTTCAAGTGCTTCGTCCATGTTGTGGGCATAACGTGAGTGAGGGAGGTCCATTCCCAGTTTTATCATGGCATCTTTAAAGGCAAGGCGATCTTCACCTTTAGTAATAGCTTCTGGCTTAGCACCAAGGAACTCAATACCTTCAAGCATACCTTGTTCATGCATTGTCATCGCAGCATTAAGTGCTGTCTGTCCACCCATTGTAGGTAAGATGGCATCAACATTTTCTTTTTTGATAATCTCAGCGATGACCTCAGGCTTAATAGGCTCGATGTACGTACGATCAGCAAATTCAGGGTCTGTCATGATGGTAGCTGGGTTGGAGTTAATTAACACAACTCTATAGCCTAGCTCTTTAAGCGTTTTAACGGCTTGTGTACCAGAGTAGTCAAATTCACAGGCTTGACCAATGATGATTGGACCAGAACCGATAAGGAGGATTGTTTTTATGTCTTCGCGTTTAGGCATTACGACCCTTTAAATATGTTAAAAATTTGCTTATTATAGGGAAAAAGTACTTAATAATTGGTGAAGATATAAGTGAATATTGACTCTTTTTTCTAAGAGGCCTAAAGTAGCTGTATTAAAGTAGGTTACAGTGTAGACGATTAGAGAAATGTATACTTATCTAATTTGTTTAATTAAGTGAAAATAGTCAGGATGACTTGCATTGTAGTATGGTTTTATGATGGCATTTTGATAGCCTTGAGATTGCTCGACACTAATGACTTTTCCCACTTTTAGACCAGGAAAAAAGAGGTTGTCCAGTCCAGAAGTGAGTACTTCATCGCCTACTTTTACCTTGATCCAGGTGGGGATGAATTCGACAATAAGTTCCTCTGTATTGAGACCATGTACAATTCCTGGTGCATTGTTTGGACCTACATATACAGCATAAGAGCTTTTAAGTGCACCGTTGAGCAGGGCCATAGGACGTCCTGACTTCATGATGACGATACCTGCGACATTTTCTTTATGTACCAGACCATAGACCTTGGTAGGATCAAAGGCTTCGGCGTCTATCCAAACCTTGTTGATGTCACCAAACTTGACATAAGAGATGGTACGGACCAATTCTACCTGTGGTTTGACCTTAAAACTGGAGTTGTTTTCGATAAAAAGTGCGTTAAGTTCGGTTGCAACCTGGTGCAAAAGGAGGTGACTCTCTTCATAAAGTTTAAGCTTTTTTTCGAGAGCGATAATATTGTCTTGCTGGTTGAAATGTTCATTGTAGCTCTGGGCTACAGAAGAGACACTCTCTTTATAGGTGGTTTTAATGCCGTTAGTCAGTGAGAGTATAGGTCTTTGAAGACCCGTAGAGTAGGTCAGTGCGATGCCAAACAGCACCACAAAAAGCAAAAATATACCAAGGACCTCTTTATTCATATCTTTTTAAAGTCTACTCGTCAAAAAGCTCTTGGAGCAGGTCGATCTCTTCGAGTGCCTTACCTGTACCTTTGGCGACAGCAAGAAGGGGTTCGTCTGCAACATAAACAGGGATACGGATGATGTCAGAGAGGTACTTGTCGAGTTGACGGATCAGCGCCCCGCCACCAGTGAGTACAACACCGTGGTTGACGATGTCGCCTGCCAAATCTGGTGGCATCTGTTCAAGAACATCACGAAGTGCTTCAGCAACTTCTTTAAGAGGCTCTTCCATCGCTTCACGTGCATCTTCGCTTGTCAAGGTGATAGAACTCAAAAGTCCCTCTACCTGGTCGCGTCCAGTGATGGTATAGTTGAGCTCTTCTTCAAGTTCTACAGCAGTACCAACAGAGATCTTGATCTCTTCAGCTACACGCTCACCAACCAAGAGGTTGTATTTACGACGAATGTAGTTGATAATAGCAAGATCGATCTTGTCTCCGGCAACACGAATAGACTTCGAAAGTACCAGCCCACCAAGTGAGACCACACCGATCTCAGTAGTACCACCACCGATGTCAACAACTAAGTGTCCCTGAGGCTCACGGATGTCAATACCGGCCCCTATAGCTGCTGCCATAGGCTCTTCGATAAGAAAGACCTCACGTGCACCGGCAGAAAGTGCGGACTCACGTACTGCTTTACGTTCGACCTGGGTCAGACCATAAGGGACACAGATGATAATACGTGGACTGATCAGGGCCTTACGACCATGTGCTTTTTCGATGAACTTACGGATCATCTTCTCTGTCATGTCAAAGTCAGCGATGACACCATCACGCATAGGACGGATGGCGCGGATGTTACCTGGCGTTTTACCCACCATGTCTTTTGCTTCTTGACCAACAGCCAAGACTTGAGACTGACCATACTTTCCATTTTTAACAGCAACGACTGAAGGTTCGTTGATGATGATCCCGTGACCTTTAGCGATGACCAATGTGTTTGCAGTTCCAAGGTCGATCGCTAGATCGTTAGAGAAGAGACCGATGAGTTTGTTAAATATCATTTATGTTGTTCCTATGCGCTTTTTTGTTTGCTTTTTTTAATGTAAAGTGGCTCTTCACCATTTTCGATCACCTCTTTAGTGACGATGACCTCATAGCCAGAGTATTCTGGAAGTGAATACATAATATCGATCATGCTCTCTTCCATAATCGCACGAATACCACGGGCACCGGTCTTGCGTTCTATTGCTTTAGCTGCAATAGCGAGTAGGGCATCTTCTTCAAAGGTAAGTTCAACATCATCGATAGCAAAAAGTTTTTTATACTGTTTGACCAGTGA
>JALWKG010000362.1 GCA_027081565.1 Helicobacteraceae bacterium | reverse complement strand
CTGTACTTCGTGGTCACTCAGAAGCTTTAACACTGACTTTTGACAGTGCAGTGGAAGCAACTGAAGCAAGAACACTTTTAGAAAAAGCACCTAACATTGTTGTTATTGATAATCCTGAAGCTTCAGAATACCCGATGCCAGCAGAGTGTATAGACCAAAACGAGACCTTTGTTGGTCGTATTCGAAATGACCTTTATCGTGACAACATGCTGCATATGTTTGTTGTTGCAGATAACCTTCGTGTTGGTGCCGCAACTAACGCAGTACGCATCGCTCAAAAATGGGTAGAACTAGAAGAGGCTCAGTAGTGTTAGAGAGAATTTTTGAAAACAGCCTATGGGGTACACGTTTCATGGTACTTTTGGCCGTTGTTTTTGGTCTTCTAGGGGCGATCATTCTTTTTATAGTGGCGAGTGTTGATGTCTTTAACACTGCCAGCTTTACTATAACAACATACCTGCATCATGCCCATCCTGAGCATTTCCATGAAGATGTAGTGGGTGGTATCATCGGTGCTGTTGACCTGTATCTTATCGGTGTAGTGATGTTGATCTTCTCTTTTGGTCTTTATGAGCTTTTTATCTCAGAGATCGATGCGGCAAAAGAAGATGGGGACAAACACAACAAGATTCTGGCCATTCACTCACTTGACCAGTTAAAAGACAAGATCTCCAAGGTCATTGTTATGGTTTTGGTCGTCGGTTTTTTCCAGAAAGTGGGACATACAGAATACAACGGTGCACTTGAGATGCTCTACTTTGCTATCTCTATTACAGCAGTAGCAGTTGGGCTGTTTTTCCTTAATAAAGTCGGTAAACATTAATTTGAAGGTACAAGGAAATAATTCCTTGTGCTACGCTGGCCGCTATGGCACTAAAGCTTACCTCAGCTAGGCAGAAAATGTATCCTCAGGGATATAAAGACCTTGGATCTATGATCCCGAACTTTGTCAATGCGAATCACGTTCAAAATGACAACATTAATGAGATAAATCTCATAAAAGGACAAAAAATGTCAAACAGTAAAATTTTTGTAGATGCCTGTTTCGGAAAAGAGACACCTTACACTCCAGTATGGATGATGCGCCAAGCAGGTCGTTACCTTCCAGAATACATGGCAGTACGCGCGGAGGCAGGAAACTTCCTTAACCTCTGTCATAATCCTGAAAAAGCAGCAGAAGTTACCCTACAGCCACTTGACATTGTTGGTGTTGATGCGGCCATCTTGTTTAGTGACATCCTTGTTATCCCTGATGAGATGGGCATGGACCTCTCTTTTGTTAAAGGTGAAGGCCCTAAGTTCAGTGATCCTCTTGAGACTCAGGCAGACCTTGACAGACTTATTGGTGGGGATGAGGCAGCAAGTAAACTGACGTATGTCTTTGACACCATCAAACTTCTTCGTCAACAACTCGATGCACGTGAAGACAACATCGCACTTATCGGTTTTACCGGAGCACCGTGGACCCTTGCGACTTATATGATAGAAGGTCAAGGGACTAAGACATATAACGTCTGTAAAAAGATGATGTACTCTAATCCAGAACTTCTGCACAACATTCTTGCTAAAGTGACAGAAGTGGTTAAACTTTACATGGAGAAGCAGATCCAGAGCGGTATCGATGTAGTACAGATCTTTGACTCATGGGCAGCAGCAATCGAGCCAGATATGTATGACGAGTTCTCTTGGAAATATATGGTAGAGATCGCAGAGTATCTTAAAGAGAAGTACCCACATATCCCTGTGATCATGTTCCCTAAAGGTATCCCGGCCTTCTTAGATAAGATCTATGGTAACTTCGATGTCTTTGGTGTGGACTGGTCAACGCCTATGGAACTGGCTAAAGAGAAACTTGGTGACAAGTACGTTCTACAAGGCAACATGGAACCAACACGTCTCTACTCAAAAGAGAAGACAACAGAGTCTGTAGAGAAGATCCAGTCTATCATGAACTCAAAGCGCCACATCTTTAACCTCGGGCACGGTATCTTACCGGATGTTCCGGTAGAAAATGCCAAGCACTTTGTCTCTGAGTGTCAGCGCGTTAGTAAAAAGTAGTACCTTGAGTACTATTTTCGGTCCTGTTCACTCACGCCGTTTCGGTGTGAGTTTGGGTATCGATCTCTCCCCCTCTCATAAACAGTGTAATTTCGACTGCTTGTATTGCGAATTGGCCCCTGCCGCTACTGTTGATATTCAAAAAAGCACACCTAGTGTAGAAAGTATTATCACTGACTTGCAAACAGCCCTTCAAGAGCACAGCAACATCGATGAAATC
>JALWKG010000361.1 GCA_027081565.1 Helicobacteraceae bacterium | reverse complement strand
TTATCGATGCAGGTGGCGTTGTTTCCAACCCTACTTGTGGTGCTTGTCTTGGTGGATATATGGGTATTTTAGGTGATGGTGAAGTTGCTATTGCGACAACCAACCGTAACTTTGTAGGTCGTATGGGTGCACGTTCTTCTAATATCTACCTTGCTAATTCTGCCGTAGCAGCAGCCTCTGCTATCACAGGTTATATCACAGACCCGGCAAGTCTCTAAAAGTATGCCTCAACTGAGGCACTGCACACCTTCATGAATAAAAATCAAAAAATCTTCTCCATCCCCTGTGTCATTTTTGCCGGTGGCAGAAGTTCGCGCATGGGATCAGACAAAGCGCTTCTTCCTTTTGGAAATGACAATTCACTTATAGAATTTCAATACAAACGTCTCAGTCGCCTTTTCAAGACGGTCTACATATCCACAAAAGAAGATAAGTTTGATTTTGAAGCACCACTCATTTTAGACCTGCCTTCTGAAGAGCTGTTTGCACCGACAGCAGGTTTCATAGCGATATTCCAGAAGTTGGATGCAGAGGTGGTTTTTGTGATCAGTGTCGATACACCTTTTGTAGAAGCGATACAGATCGAAAGCATTATAGAAGCATATAAGCACCAAGATGCCGTCATTGCCAAGACAGCGCAGGGAACCCATCCTATGTGTGGACTCTATCACCGTCGACTGTTACCAAGATTTGAGATGATGATGAAAACGCAGAAGCATCGTTTGGGACAACTACTTAAAGAGGTTGACACGACCTACGTCATGTTCAAAGAGGAATCCCCCTTTAGCAACCTCAACCATCCTCACGAGTACGAGGCGGCTTGCAAACGTTTTTAGAGTTTACTCTCTATCTCTCTCTCCATAGCATTGTAGATCTTCAGTACACCACCGATAGCAACTGTACCCTGATCAAAAAACTTGTTGGCATCAAGTGTGATCTTCTCTTGTCCGATCACTTTCGTCTTTGCCACTTGTGCATAAAGATCAATCTGCTCTTTGAGTTTACTCAGTTCACGTGGAGCCAAACGTTTACACCCTTGACTCTTAAAGTACTGCTCCATCGAATGACGATAACTTTCTATATTGCTAATAAACGACTGCATCTTAGGTGTTTCACTAGCATTGCAGTGTCCCCTTGCAACAATACCCGAGCCCATGCCACGCAGCTTACCAATATTTTCGGTTAGTGGTAACAGTGTACTGTTTAACATTTTGACGGCAACATAGATATCTTGTTTACCACCTTTGAAACGTGCATCGATGATCTTACCATTGAGAGCAAGCCATGACTCTATAATCTGGGTATAGGCAGCAAAGACATCTGCTGCATTTTTCTTTAATGCTTTTCTGTTAAGTTTTTTTAAGTTTTTCATCAACGTAGCCATCTCAGCACTATAGTTCTTAGAGAGCTTTGCCTCTGCAGAGACTTTTTTCAATGCATCAAGATCTTTCATCATCTCTTCACGCTGTGCATACACTAAGAGCTGTGCTGCCACGTTACCATTCATAAAACTATTGGTCAGACCACGTGTTTTTTGGGTACTGATCACTACATCTTTCACAGAAGAGATAAGATGAAGGTAGACTTTGTCTGATGGCTCTTCCTCGAAAAGCGAAAACGCCATCATAGGGGTCACCATGATCCATATCAGCAATAATACTTTTTTCAACATCGCTTTATCTCCTGTCTGCATAAGTTCAAAATTATACCAACTGGCTTTTATTATTATTCTGACTTATATCAATTGAGTACAGATATCTTTAAAAAATCTCTCTTTTTATTGAGAGACCACCCGTTGGTAACAAATAGCTTTGGTATAATTTCGACTATTACCTAAGCTGTCTTATGATTTCTGTTTACATTTCAAGATATCTAAAAGATCAGCATCTATAAAAAGGATCACCGTGAACCTCACCCACTTGGATGAAAAAGACAGACCTAAGATGGTCGACGTATCAGACAAAGACCAGACAACCCGTGTTGCTGTAGCCAGTGGCATCATAGAGATGAGTCAAGATGCCTTCGATGCAATCGTGACGGAAAAGAGCAAAAAGGGTCCTGTACTTCAAACTGCCGTCATCGCAGCGATCATGGGTGTCAAAAAGACCTCTGACCTTATCCCTATGTGTCACCCCCTTAACCTCAGTGGGATCAACTGTGATGTAGATGAACTTCCAGAACTTCCTGGTTTCAAACTGACTGTCACAGCCAAACTCACGGGGCAAACCGGTGTTGAAATGGAAGCATTGACAGGTACTTCCGTAGGTCTACTTACTATTT
>JALWKG010000360.1 GCA_027081565.1 Helicobacteraceae bacterium | reverse complement strand
GTGGAATGATCGATTTGGAGGGAGGTAAGACCTTCTTGCAATTCCTCTTTAAGCTATCACCATGCCCTATAGTAATAGCGGTTGAGATCATACAATCCGGACTGGACAGGTTGTGCCTTGTAAAATACGTTTTGAAACCAATCATAGTGTTCCCAAAAATCTATATCATTTCGCGCAACACCATAGTGCAAGAGTTTACCAATATATTCCGGCGTATCTTCATAATGTTCTAACAAGTCAAAAAAGTCAGGCAGGTCCTGCTCTTTGACAACAAAAAAGAAGTTGGGGTAGGAGCCCACACTTCCCAGCATAAAGTCAGCCGTGTCTTTTTTTGGATCTAAGCGGTCCTCTTCACCAAACAGTGAGTTAACATTGTTATGCCAACGGTTGATGATGATAGAGAGTACAACGTTGGAGCCATCCTCTTTTATCACACGAATCAAGGCCAAATTTGAATTAGCACCATTTATAAGCTTCATAAATGCTGTTCCTGGTCTTGAAACTACTTTCAGCGCTTTGAGATAGTCGGCTTTAGATTTATAGCTTCTTGGCAGTATCGTTGGTACACTCTCATCAGCAGAGATATAGTTATTGTCAAAGTCAATGCCTGTTGCTTTTAAAAGATGCTCTTTTACTATCTTCTCTGCAAATTCGCGTTTGACATCATCTGTCACAAAATGTATCTTCGTCTCAACACCAAACGCCTGTCCCTGTATATCATCAAAGGCATCGTCACCTTCATACCAGGACTTCAAGATACCAATGCGTTCATCCTGGGGCAAGAACGTCACGAAGTTCTCTTCACCCTCCATACGCAGAAAATCCATATATCGGCGAACGTTGGTCTGGTGTGCCAGGTTGCCAAAGACATCGAACCCTGCGACAAGCGCATAGTAGAGACGCTCGAACTGAGGATAGTCCATGACCCACATCGTACGCGGAAGCTGTCCTCGTGCTCCTTTAAGAACAGAAGCACTGTCGAAATGACGATAGACCGTCAGCATCGGTGCATCTTCAGCGACATCACCCTTCCAAATATACTTAAGACTCAGCACTTTCTTTGACTTGAGATAGAGTCTCTCTTTGTCACGCATGTAGACTGCATAGTGATCACGATACCGATCGCTGAAAGTACTAAAGATCCCCATAGAACTCCCTTTCTCTATCGGCATACTCAGGTTGGTTGCTTCATCTGTAATAAATTGAGGATCCTGTACAGTCAGGTCATACTTGGGATCCAGGAACATGATCCAGAAATGGTCATGGATGACATTTAATGCGATCTGCCCCTTACAGACTGGACCACGGATGAAGGTACGGGTGATGTACTCACTGTTGTTAAGTAGAAACTGATAGCGTGAGTGTGGCGGGATCTGTACATAGGTCAGGAAGGGGTTGGCACTGCGCACCTCATCATAATCCATCATATGGGGTTCTCCCAGCCAACTGCTTTGAATAAAGAGCTTGTTGATGTTGTTGTACTGGCGATCATCCATCTCAAAGACAATATGTGTCTTGTGGACGATGGTCGAGTGAATCTTTCGGATACGATAATAGAACCTCTCTACACCCGGATCATCAAAAGGTCGCACCGTCGCGATGACATCGATCTTTTCAGGAGAAGGCGTCTTCGAACGGACGATCTCATAATACTCTTTGGAATCCTTGGAAAAATGCAAATGGGCCAGGAAAAGGTGTTCATACAGATAACGCGCTGTCAATTGGTGTTTTGCATCACTCTGGTTTAAAAAAGTCTCCCATTTCAAGATACGATCTTGAACATCATCACCTGGTACTTCTAAAGTAGTCTGTTCTTGTAGTGTCGGACCATGGGCACCCTGCTGAAGCCAGTTAAGCATAATGGCATATTCATGTTGACTCAAAGCTGGAAAACCATACGGCATACCACGGTTAGGATGTTCATCAATATACTCTGCAACCTCTTCACCATTTTCAGCACAGGTCAGCTCATCAAGTTCCGGTCTATATTCACCTTTGGAGATAGGGTTTTGCATCTTCTGGTGTAGTAGATGGGCCATAGTCGAGTTGTTAAAGTTCTCTTCTGCCCTATTTTCAGTGACACTGTAGAACCCTTTTTTTCGCCACCCTTCAGTGGTGTTGGTATCAATAAAGAGACGGGTCGGTTCTTGAGCGGTCAAACGCTCTACTTTATAGACAAGTTCCTTAGTCGCACCCCTATCAGCACCCTCAAAAGAGCTGAGTTTAAGTTGACAGGGTGAGTTGTAGCAGGAGTGGCAGGTAACACAGCGTTTGTCCAGG